>JAAYQS010000110.1 GCA_012519155.1 Clostridiales bacterium | reverse complement strand
ATTGGTAATCTAAACCATATAATTGTGGATAATTTCATAAAAACATAGCAAAAATGTGAATTAAAATAAAAAAGTTAAATTTACAGAAAAAATGGTCAGATAAAAAAATTTACCTTTCAGGTCTGATGTTTC
This sequence comes from Clostridiales bacterium, assembly GCA_012519155.1. Lineage (GTDB taxonomy): Bacteria > Bacillota > Clostridia > Clostridiales > Clostridiaceae > Clostridium. The sequence continues at coordinate 4,033 of JAAYQS010000110.1, read as the reverse complement.
TTAAATAAATGTTGACATAAAAACTTACTTATAATACAATCTAAATTGTATTATAATTTAATAATTGTCTTGAAAATGACATTAATAAATAGCTGTGAAGAGGATTAGTAAATTTAAATTACTATTTAGAGAGAAAGTGTTTGGTGAAAACTTTTTAGAATTTATTTTGAAGCTGCCTTGGAGCTTATTAACTCAACTTAAGTGACGCATAAATGCGTAATTAGGGTGGTACCGCGGAAGATGAATAATTATGAGCTTTCGTCCCTTGTTTTATGGGGATGGAGGCTCTTTTTTAATAGTAAGATAAAATAATGGAGGTTTTTTATATATGAAGAATATAGGAACAAATGAACTTAGAGAAATGTATTTGAAATTCTTTGAAAGCAAAGGTCATTTAAGATTAGATAGTTTTTCACTAGTTCCCAAAAATGATAAAAGTTTATTACTTATAAATGCTGGTATGGCACCACTTAAGCCATATTTTACTGGAGTTCAAACTCCGCCAAGAAATAGAATAACAACTTGTCAGAAGTGTATAAGAACAGGTGATATCGAAAATGTAGGAAAAACATCTAGACATGGTACCTTTTTCGAAATGCTTGGTAATTTTTCTTTTGGTGACTATTTTAAAGAAGAGGTCATTCCATGGGCTTGGGAATTTGTAACTGAAGTTTTACAAATTCCTAAAGATAAGTTATATGTAACAATATATTTAGATGATGATGAGGCATATGATATTTGGACTAAAAAAACTGATTTAGATCCAAAGAGAATTTTTAGATTAGGTAAGGAAGATAATTTCTGGGAACATGGTGCAGGTCCTTGTGGTCCATGTACAGAAATTCACTATGATAGAGGCGAAGGGCTAGAACCTGTGAAGACTGCTGAAGAATTTGTTAAAGCTGGGGATGAAGATAGGGTTATAGAATTCTGGAATCTTGTATTTACTCAGTTTGATGGTGACGGAGAAGGAAACTATGAAAAACTTAAAAAGACAAATATAGATACAGGTATGGGACTTGAAAGAATTGCAACTATAATGCAAGGTGTAGATAATATATTTGAGATAGATACAGTAAGAAATATATTAAATAAAGTAAGTTCACTATGTCATGTTAAATATGGAGAAGATAAAAATAAAGATGTATCTCTTAGAATTATTACAGACCATGTAAAAAGTGTAACTATGCTTATAGCAGATGGCGTTTCACCAAGTAATGAAGGAAGAGGATATGTACTTAGAAGACTTCTAAGAAGAGCAGCAAGACATGGAAGGCTTTTAGGAATTAAGGGATTATTCTTAACTGAAATAGTAGATTCTGTTATAGAAAATTATGAAAAAGGGTATCCTAATTTAAGAGAAAAGGAGGTATTTATTAAAAAGATCATATCATTAGAAGAAGAAAGATTTAACAAAACAATAGATACTGGTATGAATATGCTTTTAGATTACATAGATGAATTAGCAAAAGAATCTAAAAAAGAATTAGATGGTGAAAAGGCATTTACATTATATGATACTTATGGTTTCCCATATGAATTATCAGAGGAAATATGTGAAGAAAAAGGTATTACAATAGATAGAAAATCTTTTGATAAAGCAATGAATGAACAAAGAGTAAGAGCTAGAGAAGCAAGAGAAACTACTTCATATATGGGCAGTGAAGAAGTTCCTATAAATAAAGTAGAAGCTTCAATAAATACTGAATTTTTAGGATATGATTCATTAAACTGTAATGCGAAAGTTTTAGTTTTAGCAGATGATGAAAACTTTAGAGATGAACTTGTAAAAGACGAAAAGGGTTATATTGTAACTGACAAAACTGTATTTTATGCTGAAATGGGTGGTCAAGTTGGAGATACAGGTATAATAACTTCAAATGGTAGTAAAGTTAAAGTGTATAATACTAGAAAAAATGTTGGTGGCAAAGTTATTCATTATGTAAAGGTCCTTGAAGGTGTAATAAGCTTAAATGATGATGTAAATATGCAGGTAGATGCAAAGAGAAGAAATAATATATGTAAAAATCACACTGCAACACATATGCTTCAAGAAGCATTAAAAGAAGTATTAGGAGATCATGTTCATCAAGCAGGTTCTTATGTAGATGAAGAAAGATTAAGATTTGACTTTGCTCATTTCCAAGGTTTAAGTGAAGAAGAAATAGAAAAAGTTGAAAAGATTGTAAATGAAAAAATTATGGAAGTATATCCTGTAACAACTGAACTTATGACATTAGACGAAGCTAAAAAAACAGGAGCTATGGCGCTTTTTGATGACAAATATGGAGATAAGGTTAGAGTAGTATCAGTAAAAGATTTTTCTGTTGAACTTTGTGGTGGTACACATGTTTCAAATTCTGGTGAAATTGGACTATTTAAAATAATTGCAGAATCAGGAGTGGCTGCAGGCGTTAGAAGAATTGAAGCATTAACAGGATTCGGAGCTATAAACTATGTAGAACATAAGCAAAAGCTTTTAAAAGATGCTTGTACTGCATTAAAGTGTAGTGAAAAAGAAATAACAAATAGAATAAATCAACAATTTAGTGAGCTTAAAGATAAAGATAAGGAAATTTCTGAACTTAAGAGCAAGTTAAATAGTGGAGCTGAAGATGAAATATTAAATTCAAAACAAGAAATTAATGGCATAAATGTTGTTTCTTATGCTCTTGAAGGAATAGACGGAAATTCCTTAAGAGATTTAGCTGACAAAGTTAGAGATAAGATAAATTCTGGAGTCGTAGTTTTATTAAGCAATTGTGATGGCAAAGTAAATCTTGTTGCCATGGCTACTAAAGATACTTTAAATAAGGGAATTCACTGTGGTAATATAATAAGAGAAGTTGCAAAAGTAGTAAATGGTGGAGGAGGAGGAAGACCAGATATGGCTCAAGCTGGTGGTAAAGATCCTTCAAAGATAGAAGAAGCAGTATCAAAAGTATGTGAAATAGTTAAAAGTTTAGTAAAATAGTATACAATTATTATAAAATAGGGTATAATTATATATGAATTAAGGTGATTGTATCGGAACAATATAAGTAATTAATATATATTAACCCAAATTAATATGGTAAGGGGGTGGCTGCATAGGCAGCGATATTATGAATGAAAATAATGATGTAACAATGCAGTTTGATGTTCAAAAAAATAGAGAAGCACTAACAAAAGCAATATTAACAGAAGTGTATGATTCTTTAAAAAAGAAGGGCTATAATCCAATTAACCAGCTTGTAGGATATCTTATTTCAGGAGACCCTACTTACATTACGAATTATAACGGAGCAAGAGCTTTAGTAAGAAAACTTGAGAGAGACGAAATTCTTGAAGAAGTAATAAAATCTTATTTGGAAGTAAAATAAAAGGTGCCGTTTAGGGCACCTTTTACATTAGGAGATGTATATGAGAATTTTAGGGCTAGATGTAGGCCAAAAAACTATAGGAATTGCTGTGTCTGATCCTTTAGGTTTTACAGCACAGGGAATTACCACTATTAGAAGAAAAAATAAAAATTATGATTTAGAAGAAGTAATTAAGTTAATAAAAAAATATGAAGCTAATATTATAGTAATAGGACTTCCAAAAAATATGAACGGTTCAATTGGCTTTGCAGGTGAAAAAATAATGGAATTTACAAAGCTATTAGAAGAAAAAATTCAGGAAGAAGTAGAAAATTATAAAAATATAAAAATAGAAATGTGGGATGAAAGATTAACAACAGTAGCAGCACATAGAGCTATGCTTGAAGCAGATCTTTCAAGATCAAAAAGAAAAAAAATTGTAGATAAAATAGCTGCAACATATATTTTGCAAGGTTTTTTAGATAGATTATCTAATTTGAAAAAATAAAAATAAATTTGAAAGTAATTATGTTAATAAATTTACATTTGAAATAATTATATATATTTTAAAAGAAAGGAGAGTAATATATGAAGAATTTAGATTTTATATATTTAGAAAATGAGCAAGGCGAAGAAGAAAAAATGAAAGTTATTACTTTCTTTAAAATAGAAGACACTGGTAATGAGTATGT
>JAAYQS010000109.1 GCA_012519155.1 Clostridiales bacterium | reverse complement strand
CTATTAACTTTTTACCAGTTAAAGTTTCAATAGCTTTCTTAAAAAGTAGTTCCTTGACTATTGGATCGTTGCATTGCTTATGCATTCTCATTAAAGAATTTGCTTTTCTAGTTTGAGAATTATTAAGTTTTGTTTCTGTTTCCATTTCAGTAAGCTTGTCTACTTTCTTAACCTTAAGTGTCTTAATTTTACTTTCTAGCTTGTTAATATGTTCTATTGTTTTTGCTCTAACATATACACTTTCAGAATTTAACATTTGCAACATTCCGTCACGTGTTAATGAATAACATGGCTTTTTTCTATTACTTTTATCCATGTATGAGATAGGCGAAAAATTTCGCTCACCTTCCAAACCTAAATTTTTCAACGTTTGTACTTCTGTTCTTATTTTCTTGATAAAATCTTTGTGTTGCAATTCAATATATCTCTTATCAGTTAATTCACTTTCAACTTTTCTCATTTCATTAATTATTTCTACTAAATCAACTGATTTTATTGATACTTCATTATCATTATTAAAAATCTCAATTTTATTATTCAATTTCATTCCTCCTTTTCTCACTTTTAGGGGAGTTGAAAGGCAAAAAAATATCATCTATTGTGCAATTATACAAATTGCATAATGTGTTAAATTCTGACACTCTTACTTCCCTTTTTCCGTTTTCTATTGATTTTAATGTATCCGTAGAAAATCCCAGCTTTTCAGCTACTTGTTTACGTGTTAAATTAGCATTAATTCTTGCTGCTTTAAGGCTTACCCTCACAATATCACCCTCCTTTCTAAATACTCATGCCTTTCGACATAATTTATTATATTCCCCTTTTTGCGAGTAGTCAACCCTAAAAGTGAGATTTTTTTATTTTTTTATTGATTAATTCCCCATTTAGTGATATTATATATTTGTAGTAAAAATTAAGGAGGAAGTTTACATGAGCGAAACAGATTACAAAGAAATTTTTTCAAAAAATCTAAAAAAATATATGGATTTAAACGGTAAAACTCAATCCGATTTAATTAATGATCTAGGATTAAGTTCTTCTACAGTTTCAAATTGGTATACTGGTCAAAAGCTTCCTAGAATGAATAAAATTGAAATGTTAGCTAACTATTTTAATATAAATAAATCAGACTTATTAGAAGAAAAAAATATAGATAAACCTATCGATGAAGACATTGTAAGAATTGAAAGAGCCAGGGAAAAAATGGATGATGAAGATAAAGAAGCTATGATGAAAGTTTTGGAGGCTGCATTTGGAAAATACTTTAATGACTAGATATACATTTATTAGGAAAAAGGTCAATGAGTTATATTCCAAACTAAAAATAAATTATTATCCAATAGATCCATTTAAAACCATTAGCTACTTTACAAATATCACCCTTATATCGTATTCTGCTTTTATGAAAGATTTTGATCACACTCCACAACAAATGATAAAAATCACAAAATCCAAAGTAGGTTGTTGCTATTATCAACGTAGCCTAAATAGATATATGATTTTATATAATGATAAATGCAATTCTCAAGGGAGAATACTATGGACTATAATCCACGAATTAGGTCATATTATGTGTAATCACTATAACATAGTATTCCCATCAACTCTAACAGATGATGAAATATATTATTATAAAGAACATGAAGCAAATTTTTTTACAAGCCAATTCTTGGCACATTCAGCAATACTAAAGAATTTAGATTTAAAAGAAAGTTATTACTTAGAAACATACTGCGGCTTATCTAAAGAAGCGGCTTTAAATAGATATAACAATTTTATATCCTATGATATTAATCATGGATATTTTTATACAGATAGAATAGTTTTAAATAATTTTAGAGAATATTTAAAAGACAAGAAAGATGACTACTTGATACAACAAAGATTTATAAATTCATTCAAAATGGCTTAATATTATATTCTTTAAAAACAGGGGGATAAACATGGAATTTAACGATAATATAAAACAATTTGCTAAAAAAATAGAAAAAATAAAAGATACATTAAAAACAGAGGAAGCCACAAAAACATCTTTAATTTTACCTTTCTTTCAGTTACTAGGATATGATGTTTTTAATCCTTATGAATTTGTTCCAGAATTTATAGCTGATACAGGAACAAAAAAAGGTGAAAAAGTAGATTATGCAATTATTATCAATAATGAACCAATAATGCTTATTGAAGCAAAATCAGCCGATACAACTTTAAATAACAAACATCTAAATCAATTGTATAGATATTTTACTGTTACTAAAGCAAAATTTGGAGTATTAACCAATGGAATTGTATATAAATTTTATACAGATTTAGAAGAACCAAACAAAATGGATGATGTTCCATTTTTAGAGGTAAATCTTCTTGATCTAAAGGATACATACATAAAACAAATAAAAAAATTCTGCAAAAATAATTTTGACTTACAAGATATACTTGATTCTGCTTCAGAACTTAAATATGTATATTTGATAAAAAAGGTTTTTCAAGAACAAATCGACAATCCTTCTGACCAATTTGTAAAAGTTCTTCTAAGTAAAGGTGTATATAGCGGTGTAAAAACTCAAAATGTAATAGATAGATTTAGAGGCCTAATTAAGTTATCTTTTTCTCAGTATATTAATGATTTAATAAGTGACAAATTACAAAATGTTTTCGACATGGAATCTACAACAAATTTATCAGAAGAAGGTTCTAGTGAGATTTTAACGAATGAAGAAAAGCAATGTACAGATATAGTAATTGAAATATTAAAAAGTAAATATCCTGAAAAAGATATTATTTATAAAAAGACTAGCAAATATGTTTCTATTCAAATTGGCAATAGTATCAGAAGATGGGTATGCAGAATATTTGTAAAACAAAATCAAGATAATCAATTTATATTACACAGATTAGCTGATTATGACTGTGATTTTGACTTTCAGACACCTGATCAACTAAATTTAATAAAAGATCATATACTTTATGTCGCAGATTTATGTAGTAAATTATAGTAAAAAAATAAGCCATTAAATCATAATATTTTAATGGCTTAATATATAAATCTAACGTGAACATATGTTTGTGAAAGGAGGTAATTTTATGAAAAAAGCTGTCATATATTCTCGTAAATCTAAATTTAAAGAAGAAGGAGAATCTATTGAAAATCAGATAAACATGTGTAAAGAGTATGCAAAAAATAATCTTGGCATAGATGATTGTGATATATTCGAAGATGAAGGCTTTTCAGGAAAAAATACTGATAGACCACAATTTCAAATAATGTTAAAGAAAATTAAAGCAAAAAAATACACACATTTTATTTGTTATAGACTTGATAGAGCTTTTAGAAATGTTGCAGACTACTCTGCTCATATCGAACTTTTTAAAAAGCTTGGAGTTGAATTTGTAAGTATAAAAGAACAATTTGATACTACAACAGCTCTTGGAAGAGCAATGATGAATATATCTGCAACATTTGCACAGCTTGAAAGAGAAACTACTGCTGAACGTATATCTGATAACTTAAGAGAACTTGCAAAAACAGGTAGATGGCTTGGTGGTCCTGCTCCTGTAGGGTATAAATCTGTAGAAGTGGAGAACACTGATGGTATGGGGAAAAATCGTAAAAAACATATACTTGAAATACTTCCTGAAGAAATTGAAATTGCAAAATTAGTATACAAATTATTTAGTGAACTTAAGAGTTTTCAAAAAGTCAGTAGAATAATTGAATCTAATGGTATACGAAGTAGAAAAGGAAGAGTATTTTCAAGAGAACTTGTAAAACAGATGATTACAAATCCTATTTATGCTATTGCAGATGATGAAATTATTAGCTATTTTAAAAAACAAGGTTGTGAAGTAAATATTTCTACTAAATTAAATAATGTAAATGGAATTATGCCTTACAATCGAAGAAATAAAAATGGTAGCTTTAGTGATATTAAAGATTGGATAATTTCTGTCGGATTACATCCTGGAATAATAAAAGGATCTGATTGGATTAAAACTTATGAGATAGTTAAAAATATTAAAGCTTCACATTCTACAAGTAATAGAAATGGAACTGGCAAAGCTCTTCTTTCAGGTTTAGTTGTTTGTGCAAAATGTGGTTCTGCTATGGCACCAAGGCAACAAAAATGTAGAGCTGCTGATGGAACTTATACAACATATAGATACTATACATGTAATGAGAAAAATCGTTCTTCTACTAGATGTAGTAATACTGCCCTTGATGCATACATGGCTGAAGATTATGTTATTAATAAGTTAATGAATATAACACCAAGCGAATTAATTAAAAATGTTAAAGAAAGTGATTATAATAAATCATTAAAAAAGAATAATCTCAAGCTAATTTCTGATTACAAAAAAGACATTTCTAATAATAACAATGTAATAAGTAAACTTGTAAAAAAACTTGCATATATGGATGATGATCCAGAACTTTTGAATATGATAAAAAATGAAATGTTGAAAGTAAAAAATATTAACAAAGAACTTGAAGATAAAATAAAAAAGCTAGAGCTTGAAAATGAAAATCTTGCTTCAATAAATGAAAGCATAGATGATATTTTGCAAGTTTTCTCTAACTTTAAAAACTTCTATAACTTTACTACTGATTTTGAAGAAAAGAAAAGATTAATTAAAACAGTAGTAAAATTCGTAACTTGGAATTCTGACACTCGTGAGCTAAATGTAGTATTAGTAGGCTCTGCAAAAAAACGTCCTCTTTTACATTTAAGTAATAGGAGCTTCAGTCCCAATATCATTTAAAAGACCTTTTGTTTTTCCATTTGGCATTGTATATCTTTGATTAAGATATCTAAGGGAAGCTGAAAGTTCTCCATCAGGACCTCCATATTGAGATATTAAATATTT
>JAAYQS010000108.1 GCA_012519155.1 Clostridiales bacterium | reverse complement strand
AGTAAATTACTTGGGGGTAGGTTATGGCAAATATATTTGATGGGTTAAAAAATATTTCAAAAGAAGATTTAGCACAGGAAGTAGCTATTTTAGAAACAATAAATTCAAAGAGTATAACCAAAATAATGGCACAAAGATTTGGAAAACAATTTTTAGAAGCTTCAAATAGTATTGCAAAATTATTAGTAAAAAGGGATGATATTAAATTTCAAGAAATTAATGAAATACCTATATTAATTAGCGATACTGAAAAGGAATTAAGAGATCTTCCAATGAAGTACGTTCTTAAAAGATATATATCAATTCTTATAGATAAAGCTGAATTTAACTTAAAGCAGACAAATAAGGAAGCTTTATATGAAAATTTAGCTGTTAAAATGATAAATGAGGCTGCTATTATCTTTAACATACCACAGTGTTATACCCCTGCAATGAAAGCGGATACGATATTTGTAAAATACGTTGATAATATGAAAAGGTTGATTAATAATAATGAAAAGCTTTCTGCATATAGTAAAAGATTAAATAGAGAGCTTCTTGCAAGAGAAGTAAAAGTACTTGTGAAAGCTTCCCAAAGTACAATGACACCTAGATTTAAAAATATGCCAAGCTTTATAAAAAGTGCTGTTGTACGTGAAGATGCCCTTAAAAGTTATAATAATTACTGTGAACTTTATAAAAAGCTTACGGAATATAAAGAAGAACTTAAAGGTGATGAAATAATACTAAAAAAGTACAGAGACCAGGATGAAAAAATTCAAATTAAATTTGATAAAGAAAAAGAAATTATAAAAAGATATAAAATGGAATTAGAAAATTTAAAGAGAAAAAGAGTACAAATTGAATTAGAAAAGGCATATAAGGGCAATGAATTTTCAGAATGTCTACAACAGTTAAAATATGGATTTAATGAAAGCAACGAAAACTTAAGAGATAGAAAAGATAGGTTAAAAGAGGAAATAATATTTTTAAATGCAAACTTAAATAAGGTTATAAGTGAATATAACTATAAACTTAATTATGTAGAAGAATTTAAAAGAAAAATAAATAATTTAACAGATGATAGTATAATATACGAAGGATCAAAAATTGAAGCAAGGTATCATGATTTAACAAGGGAATATGATAAACTGCAAGTGGAAGTAACAGAAATATATGAATATAGAAAACATGAACTTTTAAATAGGTGGAGTATAGCTTTTGAAACGTTTAGATTTACAGAAGAGGTTATAAATCAATCACTTCTATTAAATCCACTTAATGATTTATTATATTTTGAAAGAATTCTTACAGAATTAAAAGGATATTTTGATAAAACAGCTATAAGTAGTGGTAAAAAGGACAATGTATATTTTATTAAAGCTGCATTTAATGGTAATGAAAAAAATATTTATTATAAGATTTTAAGCGAACCAGTAAAACAAATAGAAATTATACGAATTAATTAAAGTAAAATAAAAAAGCCCTAGGGCTTTTTTATTCTATATCTGTTACATGAATTGTTGCATAATGGTTATCATTAATTGATTTTGTTATTCTATAAAGAGGAGAAGAAGCACTATAATCAACATTTAATTTATCTCCATCAATAGAAAAATTAATAAAATCAAGTTCTACAGATGGATGATAGAAGAAGCTGTTAAGCTTTGTGGGATTATTAGCTTTTAAACCATTTTCTATAGATGATATATCATTTGGATCATTTACATATCCAAGAGGAGTTGGAATGTAAATATTTGTATCATTAGGACTATAAATATTTGTTTTATTATTGTCATATGGTTCATAAACATATTTAAAATATTCATTAATTATATTTTTTTGAAGGTCTGTATCTTTATAATGAGCACTTTCATAAAAACTTATTGGAATATTTAAAGCTGAAGCTGTATCTATACCAGATTCAATAACTTGTCTACATTCTTCCTCTGTGTTATTAGTGTTTTGATCCATATCTTCTCCAACAGCACTTCTTTCATCACCATGTTGATGAGTATAACCATGAAGACCTATTTCTCCATCTTTATTAAGCATATAATCAAGTATGTTTATAAAACCTGCATTAACCATGTTTTCATTTGTTAATAAGTCATTGTCAATGTTACTATCAGGAGCCTTAAATCTAGGTATCCAGCCTGTATGAAATTTTATGCCGTTTTTATACAATAGATTAACCATTAATTTTACTCTTGTTTGGTTGTCTGATTTTAAATTTGTATCACCGCATGTAAAGTCTTCAAATCTTACAAGGGCAATTTTATCTGTAGTAGTATCATTACTATTTACTTTAGAATTTGTAAGATCACTATTATCTAGAAGAGTTATTGTATTGTCACTTGAATTAAATACAGCAAATAAATCAAATATATTTTCTATATCAGATACTGAAATAAAAGGATTATTATTATATGTTAATAAATCTCCTCTTAGTTTTTTTACAGCTGAATTGTAGGTAAAGCTGTTTTCTGATAAATATATATCCTTATCTCCATTTGATAAAGTATAAATATTGTTAGCCTTTTTTATAGAATAATTAAGAGCATTACATATGTCTTTTAATGGGAAGTAATACCTTTGAGCTTTAAATAATACAATGTTAGAATTTATAATTGTATTATTTAATAGGTTTAGAGATACTCCATTTACTTCAGATATTTTTTGATCTGAAAAATTAAGCTTCGAAGTATAATTACTTGTGAAAATTTGTTTGGTAGGGTTTGTAGTTTTTAAATTTCCATCTTTCATGTAAATTGAATATTTTGTTAATAAATTATGTTTTGATATTGGATTATAAAAAAATATTCCAATCATAATTATCACTAATAGTGGCACAATAAAAGTATAAGATGGAACTTTTTTTATTTTTCTTTTTTTTAAACTCATAAATACTATATATAAAATTATATATAGTCACACCTCCTTAGAATCCCGTTATTTTAAAGTAGAAAAAGCAACAAAAATATATTATCTTTAAAATATATTTTGAATAATATTATTATACATCAAATTATTCAAAAATAAATAAATTATTACATAAAATAACAACAAAAAAACTTGACTTAGAGTTAACTCTAAGTGGTAAATTTAAATATGTATAAATATTAATTAGAAATGGAGTGATATTTGTGATAAATATTTTAAACAAAGTGAATGAACCAAAAGATTTGAAAAAATTAAATAAAGAAGAATATGATACTGTTACAGGATATACAGAACCAATAGAAAGCTATCATGATTTCTTTGCAGTAGGTCATACATCCACATCAGTAAGTCTTGCTTGTAGATTGGCTAAGGCAAGAGATTTAAAGGGAAATAAAGAAAATATAATAGCTGTAATAGGAAATGGATCATTAAGTGGTGGTGAAGCTTATGAAGGTATTAAATTTTGGAGCAACAAAAAAATTTACAGATAAGGTTCCATTACAGGAGCTTTTAGAAAGATATCATTTAACAAAAGACTTAATAGTTTCAGACATTATGAAAATACTTAAATAAAAGGAGAATATTAATAGTTATTAAAAATATATTCAAATATAATCAAATGTAATATAATATATTTAGGGGTGATTATATTTGAGTAAAAATTATAAACCAAAAGAATTTGCAGAACTTTTAAATGT
>JAAYQS010000107.1 GCA_012519155.1 Clostridiales bacterium | reverse complement strand
TTTGATTTAAACTTGTATGCCTCAGCGACGTGTTTTATAATACCACATATATTTTTCACCAATTAACGACAATAGTTTGTTTTTTGAAAATAAATTATTTTTACTCTTATTTGCTATCTTTTTCTCACTATTTCACAAAAGAATACACCAGGATAAGTTTATTAATTAATTAATAATTAATAATTAATAATTAAGTGGCTTTTTGTGCTACGCTTAAAAGCCAATCTCCCAAGAAGATAATTAATAATTGTTGTAACTAGGCCTAAAGCATTATCATAATTAGGTTTTTTATATAGGATTTAGTGTAAGCCTTGAAATTTTAGTTTGTCCACTCATAATAGGATATCCTATCTCTTTTGCAAGTTTAAATGTAAACCCTGAAGCTACAGCTTGTCCACCCATACAATATATAATTAATATTTTTACGACGAAGGCGTAAAAATGCCCTCAATTATTAATTAACCAAAGTGAAATGAAGCAAATATTTGAGGTTACATTTTTAAATAAAAAATAACTTGTGACTTAGAATAAAAAATTTCTAAATAACACAAGCCATTTTCCTATTTTATGATTTATTTTTCATCATTATCATCATAGTCTTCTTCTGCTCTTTCTAAAAGCTTATCTAAACTATCATCTTCATTAACATTATTAGGTGTCTCTTCTTCTGATGTTTCTAAATTAAAACTTTCTTGAACATCTTTTTCTTCACCATCATCTTCTGTCTTTCCTATCTTTGTAATAGCTACAACAGTTTCTTCATCTGTAGTTCTCATTAATGTAACTCCCATGGCAGCTCTACTTGTTACTGATATATCAGAAACATTAATTCTTATTGCTACACCACTAGTATTTATAAGCATTAATTCATCTTCTGCCTTACACATTGTAGCACCTACAAGCTTACCTGTCTTATCACTTATCTTATAAGTAATAAGTCCAATGCCACCTCTACTTTGAAGCTTATAATCTTCTATAGGTGTTCTCTTACCATAACCATTTTCACTAATAACAAGCAATTCTTCTCCATCAACTGCTATATCCATACATACAGCTATATCATCATCTTTTAAATTTATAGCCTTAACTCCAGATGCAGTTCTTCCCATTGCTCTTACATCTTTTTCATTAAACTTAATTGCATAACCATTTTGAGTTACCATAATAATATTAGCATCCCCATGAGTTACCTTAACCTTAAGAAGTTCATCACCATCTCTTAAATTAATTGCAATTAAACCGCTTTTTCTCAAGTTCTTAAAGTCACTAATTGGTGTCTTTTTAACTATACCATTCTTAGTTCCCATCAATAAGAATCCTTCTTTATTGTTATCTCTTACAGTTAATACAGTCTCAATTCTTTCATCTTGTTCTATTGCAATCAAATTAATTATATTAAGTCCTTTTGCAGTTCTGCCTGCTTCTGGTATTTCATAAGCTCTAAGTTTGTATATTCTACCTCTATTGGTAAAGAATAATACATCAGAGTGAGTAGAAGTAATCATAACATGTTCAACAAAATCATCTTCTTTTGTTGACATTGCCTGTATACCCTTACCACCTCTTCTTTGAGCAGAATATGTATCAGCAGATATTCTCTTTATATAACCACCATGTGTTAATGTTATTACAACATCTTCTTCTTGAATTAAATCCTCTATATCAATTTCATTAACTACTTTTTCAATAGTTGTTTTTCTATCATCGCCATATTTATCCCTAATTTCAATAAGTTCTTCCTTAATAACATTAAGTAGTTTTTGTTCACTTGCAAGTATAGAATTTAAATACTCAATTTGTTTCATTAATTCTTGATACTCTTCTTCTATTTTATCTCTTTCTAAGCCAGTTAATCTTCTAAGCTTCATTTCTAGAATTGCAGTAGCTTGTTTTTTTGATAGTCCAAAATTCTCCATTAATGCATTTTTAGCAACTTCTGAAGTTTCTGAATGTCTAATAATACTAATAATTTTATCAATATTATCTAATGCTATTCTCAATCCTTCTAATATGTGTGCTCTAGCTTGAGCCTTATTTAAATCAAATATTGTTCTTCTTCTTATAACATCTTTTTGGAAATCAATATAATTATCTAATATTTGTTTTAAATTACATATTACTGGTTGATTATTAACTAGTGCAAGCATTATAACACCAAATGTATCTTGCATCTTTGTATGCTTATATAATAAATTTAAAACAACATTTGGATTTGCATCTCTTTTTAGTTCTATTACAATTCTCATACCTTCTCTATCTGATTCATCTCTTAAATCAGATATTCCAGTAATTCTTTTGTCCTTAACAAGATCTGTTATACTTTCTATAAGCTTAGCTTTATTAACCTGATAAGGTATTTCTGTAACGATTATTCTATGTTTTGAATTTTCATCTTCTTCTATTTCAGCTTTTGCTCTAACTACAACTTTGCCTTTACCAGTTTCATAAGCAGCTCTTATTCCAGCTCTTCCCATTATTATTCCACCAGTAGGAAAATCTGGTCCCTTAATGCAAGTCATTAATTCTAAACTTGTTGTTTCTGGATTATCTATTAATTTTATTGTTCCATCAATAACTTCTCTTAAATTATGTGGAGGTATGTTAGTTGCCATACCAACTGCAATTCCTGCAGAACCATTAACTAAAAGATTAGGAAATCTTGAAGGTAATACTGATGGTTCTTGTTCTTCTCCATCAAAGTTAGGCACAAAATCTACAGTATCTTTATTTATATCCCTAAGCATTTCAACTGCAATTTTGTTCATTTTTGCTTCTGTATATCTCATAGCAGCAGCACTATCACCATCTACAGAACCAAAGTTTCCATGCCCATCAACAAGCATATATCTCATAGAGAAATCTTGTGCAAGTCTAACTAAAGCATCATAAACTGATGAATCTCCATGTGGATGATATTTACCAAGAACATCACCAACAATTCTAGCACATTTTCTGTATCCTTTATCAGGAGTTAATCCAAGTTCTTGAAGAGAATATAATATTCTTCTATGAACTGGTTTTAACCCATCTCTTACATCTGGAAGTGCACGGCCAACTATAACACTCATAGCATAATCTATATAGCACTTCTGCATTTCATTATTAATATCAACAGGGATTACCTTTCCCTCATTAAATTCCATGTACTCACCTCATATTAGTACTAAATATCTAAATTGCTAACTCTTTTAGCATTTCTTGTAATAAATTCTCTTCTAGGTTCTACTTTATCACCCATAAGTATTGTAAATATCTCGTCAGCTTTCATTGCATCCTCTACCGTAGCCTTTAAAAGTATTCTCTTTTCAGGATCCATTGTAGTATCCCACAATTGTTCTGCATTCATTTCTCCAAGACCTTTATATCTTTGAATTGAAGTAGAATTATCCTTTCCTCCAAATTCCTCTAATATAGCCTCCAGTTCTTGATCAGTATAGGCATATGCTTCTTTTTTAGCTTTGCTAACTTTATATAATGGTGGTTGAGCAATATATACATGACCATCATCTAATAAATCTCTCATATATCTATAGAAGAATGTTAATAATAATGTTCTTATGTGAGCGCCATCTACATCGGCATCTGTCATTATTATTATTCTATTATATCTTATTTTTTCTATATCAAAGTCAGGACCTATTCCAGCACCAAACGCTGTAATCATTGATCTTATTGAATCTGAATTTAAAATTCTATCTAATCTTTGTTTTTCTACGTTTAATATTTTACCTCTTAAAGGTAATATTGCTTGGAATTTTCTATCTCTTCCTTGTTTTGCAGAACCTCCCGCAGAATCTCCTTCGACTATATATATTTCACACTCTCTTGGGTCCTTAGATGAACAATCTGCAAGTTTTCCAGGAAGTGATGTTCTTTCAAGTACTGATTTTCTTGTAAGTTCTCTTGCTTTTCTAGCTGCATCTCTAGCTCTAGAAGCCATTAATGCTTTTTCTATAATAGTTTTAGACACATTAGGATTTTCCTCTAAATATATACTTAATCCTTCGCCTAAAATTGAATCTACTATTCCTCTTACTTCACTATTTCCTAATTTAGTTTTTGTTTGACCTTCAAATTGAGGTTCTTTAATTTTTACTGAAATTACTGCAGTAAGACCTTCTCTTATATCTTCACCAGATAAATTTTTATCATTTTCCTTTAAATGACCAAACTTCTTTGCATAATCATTGAATACTCTTGTTAATGCAGTTTTAAATCCAACTAAATGAGTTCCACCTTCAACTGTATCTATATTATTTGCAAATGAAAATATATTTTCATTGTAGCCATCATTGTATTGAAGAGCTATTTCGACTGATATTCCATCTTTTATTCCTTCAACATATATTGGTTCTGGATGAAGAGCCTCTTTATTTCTATTAAGATATGTTACAAAAGATTTTATACCACCTTCATAATGATATACTTCTTCATTTCCATCCCTCATATCTCTTAATGTGATATGTATACCCTTATTTAAAAAAGCACGCTCTCTTAATCTTTGAGATAATACATCAAAATCAAATTCAGTTTCATCAAATATCTCTTTATCTGGTTTAAAGTAAACTTGTGTACCAGTTTCATCAGAATCACCAATTTGTTTAAATTCTGTAACTACCTTTCCTTTTTCATAAGATTGCTCATATATATGTCCATCCCTTTTAACTGTAACAGTACATTTTTCTGATAGTGCATTTACAACTGATGCACCAACACCATGTAAACCACCAGATACTTTGTATCCGCCACCACCAAATTTTCCTCCAGCATGAAGTATTGTCATTATTACTTCTACTGTTGGTTTATGCATTTTAGGATGTATTCCAACTGGCATTCCTCTTCCATCGTCTTTTACTACAATAGAATTGTCTTCATTTATTGTAACTTCTATTTTTTTACAAAACCCTGCTAATGCTTCATCAATACTATTGTCAACAATTTCATATACTAGATGATGTAATCCTCTACTACTAGTGCTGCCAATGTACATTCCAGGCCTTTTTCTTACAGCTTCTAATCCTTCTAGAACCTGTATTTGACTTTCATCATAATTTTGCTTGTTTTGTTCCAACATGATTTCCTCCTAAAAATATTCTTTTTTAACCTTGAGGTTTTTTTTATATTGGACTAAAAACTATAATCCACATCTGTTCTTTTAGTTAATGTTGATGAAGATATTGGTGATAAATATATCTTACTTTTCTTATTTACTTCTGCAATAACAAAAGACTTTGGTTTTTCATCTGTTATCCTTTCAACAAATCCATCTTCTTCTGCCATTCTTAAAAATTGAATTGTATCTGAACTATACATAGTCGATTGTAAATCAAATATTCCTATAACATCTTTTATGGGAACTACAACATTTTCACCTAAATGTAAGAACACAATGATCCCTCCTTAATTGTACACTTCTCCATTTTTTACATTAAATACTTTAGATTTAGAATCTAAATAATTCTTAATATCTGAAATACCAGTACACGTAATGATTGTTTGAATATCTGAAATGGTACTAAGTATATACTTTTTTCTACTAAAATCTAACTCAGAAAGAACATCATCTAATAATAATACAGGATATTCAGATGTAATTTCTTTGATTATTTTTAGTGAAGAAAATTTCATTGTAAGTACTGCTGTTCTTTGTTGTCCTTGAGAACCATAACTTTTTGTATCTATATTATTTATAAAAACAGAGAAATCATCTCTATGAGGTCCTATAGTAGATATTCCCTTTTCTATATCCTTTTTTCTGTTCTTCTTAAGCAATTCATAAAATTCTTTTTTTATATTGTCACTATTTAAATCTTCATCTGAAATATCATCTCTTTTTGATTTCTTAGCTGAACATTGATATTTGAATTCTATATTTTCCTTTTGCATGGTAATTTCTTTATGGATCTCTTTGCCGTAATAATTTAACTTATTTAAATATTCTATCCTCTTTTTAATAATATATTCTCCGTATTCCACTAATTGCAAATCATATATATCTAACATTTCTTCTGATAAATTTCTATTTTTCAATATAAAATTTCTTTGATTTAATACTTTATTATATTGAACAAGGTTATAGTAATATTTTTTATTTATCTGGCAAATTTCCATATCAATAAACTTTCTTCTTATTCCAGGAGATTCTTTAATTATTTTTAAATCCTCTGGAGAAAACATTACAACATTAAAATTTCCAAATAATTCTCCGATTTTATTGACTTTAATTGAATTTATACTTATAGCCTTTTTGCCAGATTTTAAAATATTAATATCTATTCGTTTATCAAGCCTGTTTTTTCCAATTCCAATACTTAAATAAGCAGAATCACAATCCCAATGTATAAGTTCCCTATCTCTAGATGTTCTATGTGACTTAGCAAAGCCGCAATAGTATATAGCTTCAAGTATATTAGTTTTTCCTTGAGCATTGTCACCAATAAATACATTTGCTGACTTACCTAAATCTATATTTAGTTTCTTATAATTTCTGTAATTAATTAACATTAATTTTTTTATAAACATAAATACACCTAATATAATTATAACATAATAAAAAATAAAATAATCACAAAAAAATTCAAATAATTTTATGCTAAATTACTTTATATTCTTCATTATTGAAAGTTATAATATCATTTTTTCTTATTTTCTTTCCTCTTTGAAAACATACCTCTCCGTTAACTAAAACTTCTCCATCTTGTATATAAATTTTAGCTTCAGATCCAAGGCTTACTGCCCCACACCACTTTAAAAAAGAATCAAGTTTTATAAATTCTGTATCAATTTTTATTTCTTTCATAATTTGTTGCATATTTTTTGTATTTTTATGCATCCTCCTATTTAACTAATCTTACTGGTAACACTAAATATTTATAAGTTTCCGTTTCTTTTGCTTTAATAACACAAGGACTTATGCTTGAAGTAAGTTCTAATTTTATTTCATCCTCTTCCATATTCTTCATAACATCTAATAAATATCTAGAGTTAAATGCAATTTCTATTTCGCCACCTTGCAAATTTATATTTACTTCTTCTCTAACTTTTCCCAATTGAGAATTAGATGTAATTATTAATGTGTCATCTTTAGCTTCAAATTTTACAAGATTTGTATTCCCATCTTTAGCCATTAAAGAAGCTCTTTCAATACCATTTTGTAATTCTTGTCTATTAACATTTATTAGTATTTTATGTTCTTGAGGAAGTAGTGACTTATAATTTACAAATTTTCCTTCTAACAATCTTGAAATAACTTTAGTTTTATTTAAACTAAATAAAATGTGGTTATTAGTAAAAATTATTGAAACATTATCGTCTACATCTTCTAAAATTTTAGATACTTCATTTAATGTTTTACCAGGTATTACTACATCTATGTTTAAATCATTATCAATATATTCTGATTTTATTGCAAGCCTGTATCCATCAAGGGCTACAAGATTAAGATTTTTATCTTGAATTTCAAATAAAATACCTTGAAGAATTGGTCTTGTTTCATCTTGAGCTATTGCAAAAGATGTGCTTTTTATCATATTTTTTAATATATTTTGAGATACTTCTATTTGATTGTTTTCATCAATAGATGGTAATTCTGGATATTCATCTGCATTCATATAAACAACATTAAAAACAGATTTTTGGCAAGTAATTTGAACCATTTCATTTTCAATTACTTCTATTTTTATGTCAGAATCAGGTAACTTTCTAATTATTTCTCCAAAGATTTTAGAATCAATAACAATAGCTCCTTCATCTAAAACATCTGCTTCAACTTTAGTTTCTATTGATATATCCATATCAGATCCTATTAATGTTAAACCTGATTTTTCAGCTTTTATGTAAATACCATTAAGAATTGGCATTGTAGTTTTTCCTGTAATAGCTTTTTGTGCTATAAATATTCCTTCTTGAAGTTTGTGTTTTTCACATATAAATATCATTTGATACCTCCAAAATTATTAACAATCTTTATTGTGTAAGAATAGATTAGATAAATAAATAATAATAGTAATAGTAGTAGTAGGCACTGTTAATTTGTTGATAAGTGCTTCTAGCAAGCTTATACACTAAAATTTTAGTCAAATATATTGTGGATTACTCTGTAAATATTTTTACAAGTTATCCACATTGTTAACATCATCTTTTCATTTTTTTTATTATCCACAAGATAAAATCAAGTTATTATATACACTTGTGGATTAATTTTGAGTTAATTTCTTTGTTATTTCATCTATAGTATGTTGTAAATTTTCATCAGAATTTAAATTTTCAGATATTTTTTCATATGCATGAATTACAGTTGTATGATCCCTACCACCAAATTCTTCGCCTATTTTAGGAAGAGACATGTCTGTAAGTTTTCTGCTAAGGTACATAGCTATTTGTCTTGGATAAGCAATATTTCGAGTTCTTCTTTGAGATTTTAATTCATCAATGTTTAGGTTATAGTAGTTTGCTACCACATCTTGAATTAAATTTATTGTTACATTTTTACTTTGCTTTTTAGAAATAATATCTTTTAAGGCCTCAGAAGCTAAATCTACTGTTATCTCCTTATTTGTTAAAGATGAATATGCAACGATTCTAATAAGAGCTCCTTCAAGTTCTCTAATATTAGATTTTATTTTACTTGCTATATATACCATTACTTCATTAGCCACATTTAATTTTTCTACATCTGCTTTTTTCTTTAAAATAGCCATTCTAGTTTCAAAGTCTGGTTCTTGAATATCTGCTATAAGACCCCATTCAAATCTTGATCTAAGTCTATCTTCAAGGGTTGGTATTTCCTTTGGTGGTCTATCTGAAGATAGAATTATTTGTTTATTAGCATCATGAAGTGCATTAAATGTATGGAAAAATTCTTCTTGTGTACCTTCTTTTCCAGCAATAAATTGAATATCGTCGATTAATAGAACATCTACTTTTCTATATTTATTACGAAATTCTTCATTTTTATCGTGTTTTATGGCGTTTATTAATTCGTTTGTAAATTTTTCTGATGAAACATATTCAACTTTGGCATTCGGGTTATTTTGTAATATATAATGACCGATTGCATGCATTAAGTGGGTTTTTCCAAGTCCAACTCCCCCATAAATAAATAATGGATTATAGGCCTTCGCGGGGGCTTCAGCAACAGCTAAAGATGCTGCATGAGCAAATCGATTGCTATTACCTATGACAAAAGAATTAAATGTATATTTTGGATTTAATGTAGCTGATAATTCATCATTTACAATTACATTTTTATTTTGATTAGTACTATTTACTTTCTCTTCTTTATATTTTGTTTGATTATGTAATTCAGAAGCCATTAAAAATTTTATTTTATATAGCTTAGAGCATACACTTTGAATAGCATTAGCTACTAAAGTTTTATATCTTTTTTCAAGAATTTCTTTAGTAAATTCATTAGGAACGATTATCTCTATTGTATCTTCAGACATTGAAGATGGCTTACAGCTTTTCATCCATGTATTGAAGCTAACATCACTCATTTCACTTTTTATAAGCTTTAGAGAATCTTCCCATAATTGATTTAGGTTAGCATCCATTTTATATCCTCCAAAAATTTTTTTTAATTTATGTATGTTATAATTTGTGTTACGAACATGAAAATAACAGGATATCAACAAGTAGAGTTAAAAAAATTTTTTTTTGTTGAAAATGTTATTAACAATATAAACATTGTTGATAAATAGAAAAAAAAATTACAAATGCTTAACTTATTAACATTAAAAAAATAAATAATTAACATAAGTAACAGCCTTTAATACTGTAATTACACTATATTCTTCAAAAAAAAATAAATAAAACAAACAAGTTATTCACAAAGTTATTCACAGTTGTGGATAACTCTTATTAAATCACATATTATTCACAATCTCTTTTATAATAATATCATATAAGAATACTTAGATTCAATAAGTTATCCACAATTTTATTCTTATCTTAAAAAATTATCAACAATTTCGCAAGTTCTTGACAGAAAAGAGCTATGTAGATATAATTAGTAGGTATCGTAAATTTGAAAATATAGTTTTTTACTATAAAATATAAATGAAGGGAGTGTGAATGATAGATGTTCATGACATACCAACCTAAAAAGAAACAAAGAAAGAAAGAACACGGATTCAGAAAAAGAATGAGTTCATCTTCTGGTAGAAATATACTTAAGAAAAGAAGACAAAAAGGAAGAAAAAAATTAACAGCATAAGGGCCGCTTATTGTGGCTCTTTTTCTGCAAATGCAGAAAATTAAGGAGTAATGAAGGTCCTATGGTTTACAGAGTAAGAAAGAACAGTGAGTTTAGGATTGTATATAGAAGAGGAAAATCATTTGCTAATGATCTACTTGTTTTATATATATTTAAAAATAAAAAAAATGTTTCAAATAATAATGAAATATATAATAAGATAGGTATTTCCGTAAGTAAAAAAGTTGGTAACAGCGTTGTAAGAAGTAGAAGCAAAAGATTAATTTATGAAAATTACAGATTGAAGGAGCAATACCTTATAAAAGGATATGATTTTATTTTTGTTGCTAGATCTAAAATGAAGGGACAAAATTATCAAGCTGTTTCAAAATCTATGGATAACCTATTAAAAAAGGCAGGCTTATATGAAAAAGATATTAATAAGTCTAATTAAGTTTTACAAGGCTTATATATCACCTTTAACTCCGCCGAAGTGCAAATATATACCAACTTGTTCACAGTATGCATTAGATGCAATAGAAAAGTATGGAGCTATTAAGGGAGGTTGTATGGCACTATTTAGAATTCTAAGGTGTAACCCTTTTAGTAAAGGTGGATATGATCCAGTAAAATAATTAAAATTAAATATAGAGGAGAGATTGCAAGAATATGTTTCAAACAATATTCCAGCCCATAACAAATGCATTTACTTGGGTATTTAATGCTCTTCACAGTTTAATAGTAAGTTGTGGAGTAGATGCTGATAGTGGGTTATCATATGTATTAGCAATAGCAATATTAACAGTTATTATTAGAGGAGTTTTATTACCATTTAATATTAAGGCAGCAAAATCAAATCAGAGAATGCAAGAGGTTCAACCAGAACTTAAGAAGCTTCAAAAAAAGTATAAAAATGATCCTCAGAAATTAAATGAAGAAATGATGAAGCTTTATAAAGAAAAAAATGTTAGTATGACAGGTTGTTGTTTACCTTCTTTATTGCCAATGCCTATATTGATGGCTTTGTATTATGTATTTTATAATATGTCAGCAATTGATGGTAAAGGATTTTTATGGCTTAATGATTTAGGTGCTCCAGACCCATATTATATTTTACCTATTTTGTCTGCATTAATGACTTATCTTCCATCATTGTTGATGACAAAAGCAACTCAACCACAAACTACAGGTGACGAAGATACACCTCAAATGAATATGACAGGCATGAACGTTGGTATGTCATTAGTAATGGGATTCATGGCATTAAAATTTAAATCAATTCTTGTATTATACTGGATATTAGGTGGAGTTATTCAACTTATAACTACATATTTCATAAATTATAGACCAGTTATGGAAAAGAGAAGAAAAGCTGAAATTACTGAAATTGAATTAGAAAAAAGTAGATCACAAACATTTATGCCAGAATATGAAGAAAAAAATAAAGCTAGTAAAAAGAAAAAAAACAAAAATAAGAAAAAATAAATATCTAATAAAATGATATATAAGGTTGGTGAATAGGGTATGAAGTCTATAGAAGTTTTAGGAAAAACACATGAAGAAGCTTTAGAAAAGGCCTTAAAAGAATTAAATGTAACAGAAGATAAGGTTACAGTGGAAGTTATAGAAGCTGGTTCAAAAGGACTATTTAATTTTATTGGTGGAAAGCCTACTAAATTAAAGGTAACAATTAAAAATGATGCATCTGTTATTGCTAAGGAATTTTTAAGCAAGGTATTGAGTTCTATGAATATAAATGCTCAATTTGATATAAATGAAAATAAAGAGGAAATTGACATTAAAATAAGTGGAAATTCAATGGGAACTGTAATTGGATATAGAGGTGAAACTTTAGATTCTCTTCAATATTTAACTTCATTAGTTGTAAACAAGAATGGAAAAGAATACAAAAGAGTTGTCCTAGATGCAGAAAATTACAGACAAAAGAGACAAGATACATTAAAACGTTTGGCAGAAAAAACAGCGTATAAAGTACTTCATAGTAAGCGTGCTTATAAGCTTGAACCTATGAATCCTTATGAAAGACGAATTATTCATTCAACACTTCAAGGGCGTGAAGATATATATACATTTAGTGAGGGGGCTGAACCACACAGGAGAGTAGTTGTAGACATAAAAAGAGATTAAAGAAATGTGCAGTTTTGCACATTTCTTTTTTTACAAAGATTGTTTGTTGCATTATGGTGCATTTTTATGTAGAATGATACTTAGTTTTAAAAATGGGAATACTATAAATAAAAGTACAAATTAGGAGGAAAATATATATGAAAGAATTTGATACTATATGTGCTATTGCTACTCCTATTGGGGAAGGCGGTATATCCATAATAAGAGTGTCTGGAGATAAAGTTTTAGAAATTGTAGATAAGATATTTTGTGGTAAAAAAGATGTATCAATAAAAAATATGAAAACTTATACTATGAGATATGGTTACATTAAAAATCTTGATTCAAGCGCAATAATAGATGAAGTTATTATAAGTTATATGAAGGGGCCTAGAAGTTTTACAGCAGAGGATGTAGTAGAAATTAATTGTCATGGAGGTATGGTGCCAACTAATAAAGTTTTAGAAGAAGTTATTAAGGCTGGTGCAAGGCTTGCAGAACCAGGTGAATTTACTAAAAGGGCCTTTTTAAATGGTAGAATAGATTTAAGTCAGGCTGAAGCTGTTATGGATATAATAAGGTCTAAAACTGATTTATCTATGAAATCTGCAATGTTGCAGAGTCAAGGATTTCTTTCTAAGAAAATAAATGAACTTAGGGAGTATATGCTTAATGTTCTTGCTTTAATTGAACATTCAATTGACTTTACAGAAGATGATGAGGAAATTGATCCAAGTGTGCCAATAACAATTGAAGAAAAACTTAATATATCAATAGAAAAGATGGAAAAGCTTTTAAAGGATGCTACTGAAGGTAGAATAATAAGAGATGGATTAAATATGGCTATAGTAGGAAAACCTAATGTTGGTAAATCTTCATTATTAAATACTTTGTTAAAGGAAAATAGGGCTATAGTAACAGATATTCCTGGAACAACTAGAGATGTTATAGAAGAATATATAAGTCTTGATGGTATACCAATAAAGATAATTGATACAGCAGGAATAAGAGAAGCATCAGATGTTGTCGAAAAGATAGGTATAGAAAGGTCAAGAAAAAAGATAGAAGAGGCAGATCTTGTAATTTTAATGTTAGATGCATCAAGAAAATTAGAACAGGAAGATAAAGAGATAATTGAATATGTAAAAGAAAAAAATTATATAGTTTTGTTAAATAAAATTGATCTTGAGCAAAAGATAAATGATTCTGAAATAGATAGTTTGAAAAATGTAATAAATATATCCACATTAAAAGGATTTGGAATAGACGAACTAAAGGAAAAGATAAAAGAAATGTTTTTTAATGGAGATGTACAAAACGAAAGTCTTATAATATCAAATAGTAGACATAAACAGGCACTTTTTAGGGCATTAGAAAATTGTAAAATTGCATTAGAAAGAGTAAAATTAAATGAGTATTTAGACTTAATATCAATATATGTTACTGCAGCGCTTAAGGCTCTTGGGGAAATAACAGGAGCAGAACTAGAAGAAGACTTGGTTAATAAAATATTTAGTGAATTTTGTGTAGGAAAGTAGGAGAAAAATAATGAAATATAATGCTGGTAAATTTGATGTTATAGTTGTAGGAGCTGGGCATGCAGGGTGTGAAGCAGCTCTTGCAAGTGCTAGGATGGGATTAAAAACACTGGTATGTACAATAAATCTTGATTCAATAGGATTAATGCCTTGCAATCCTAATATAGGTGGTACTGCTAAAGGTCATTTAGTTAGAGAAGTAGATGCACTAGGCGGTGAAATGGGAGTAAATATAGATCATACATTTATTCAATCTAGAATGCTTAATACGTCTAAGGGACCTGCAGTACATTCATTAAGAGCACAAGCTGATAAAAAGAAATATCAATTCAGAATGAAAAATGTACTAGAAAAGCAAGAAAATCTTCAAGTTAGACAAATTGAAGTTACTGAATTATTAAGTGAAAATAATAAAATTACAGGTGTTGTAACTAAAAATGGAGCTGTGTTTGAGTGTAAAGCAGTTGTACTTGCAACTGGTACGTATTTAAAAGGCAAGGTAATTATAGGTGAAGTAAGTTATAGTAGTGGTCCTAATGGATTATTTCCTGCTAACGATTTATCTCAATCATTATTAGATTTAGGAATAGAATTAAGAAGATTTAAAACTGGAACTCCAGCTAGAGTAAACAAGCGTTCCATTGATTTTTCAAAGATGATAGAACAACCAGGAGATGAAAAAATTATTCCTTTTTCATTCATGAGTGATAATATAGACAGAGATCAAATTTCTTGTTATTTAACTTATTCAACAGAAGAAACTCATAAAATAATAAAAGATAACATAGATAGATCTCCAATTTATAATGGGTCTATTAAAGCTGTAGGTCCAAGATATTGTCCTTCTATTGAAGATAAAGTTATGAGATTTCCAGATAGAAACCAACATCAAATATTTATTGAACCAGAAGGGGAAGATACTTTAGAAATGTATGTTGGAGGATTTAGCTCATCACTTCCAGAAGAGGTGCAAATAAAAATGCTTAAGTCTCTTCCTGGTCTTGAAAATGTTGAGCTTATGAGAACAGCATACGCTATAGAATATGATTGTATTAATCCAACTCAACTTAAACCAACATTAGAATTTAAAAATATTGAGGGCCTTTATGGAGCTGGTCAGTTAAACGGAAGTTCTGGTTATGAAGAAGCAGCAGGACAAGGAATTGTAGCTGGTATAAATGCCGCACTTAAAGTACAAGGTAAGGATCCATTAATTTTAACTAGATCAGATGCATATATAGGTGTACTTATTGATGATCTTGTAACAAAAGGTACTAATGAACCTTATAGAATGATGACATCTAGGGCTGAATATAGACTATTACTAAGACAAGATAATGCAGATTTCAGATTGACAGAAATTGGTTACAAGATAGGACTTGTTACAGAAGAAAGATATAAGAGATTTTTGGAGAGAAAAAGTAGTATAGAAAATGAAATTGACAGAATAAAAGAGTTAAAAATAACTAACAAAAAAGAAGTAAATGAATTTTTAGACACTTTAAATTCAGCAGAACTTAAAAAGCCAACAAGTCTTTATGAATTAATTAAAAGAACAGAACTTGATTATTTTTCATTAGCGCCACTTGATAAGGAAAGACCAGATATTCCTGATAATATTGGTGAAGAAATAAACATAATGGCTAAATATGAAGGATATATAAATAGCCAGCTTGAACAAGTAAATCAATTTACTAAATTTGAAAAGAAACAACTTCCTGCAGACATAGATTACGAAGAAGTTTACGGATTAAGTACAGAATCTATGCAAAAATTAAGCAAGATAAGACCTATAAGTGTTGGTCAGGCATCAAGAATTTCAGGAGTTTCTCCTGCTGATATATCTGTATTGTTAATATATTTAGAACACCACTATGGAAGAAAGTCAAAATAAAGTCTAGGAGGCAAAAAAATGTCTTTTTATGAAATTATGAATGCTTCATCAAATGAAGTTTCTATGGAGTTTAACAGAGAAAAATATGATAAATTTATTAAGTATATGAGGCTTGTGCAAGAATGGAATAACAAAATAAATTTAACAGCAATAACAGAAGATGATGAATTTATTAAGAAGCATTTTATAGATTGTATTAATATTTTTGCAAGTGATGAAGTTAAAAATGCAAAAAGTATTATAGATGTAGGAACTGGTGCTGGTTTTCCTGGTATTCCAATAGCTATTATGAATGAAAATATTCAAGTATGTTTGTTAGATTCATTAAATAAAAGAATAAATTTTTTAAATACAGTTGTAAGAGAACTAGGATTAAAAAATGTAACTACTATTCATTCAAGGGCAGAGGATGGAGCACGCAAAAAAGAACTTAGGGAAAGTTTTGATGTTGCAGTATCTGGGGCAGTAGCAAACATGGCAGTATTGTCTGAATTTTGTATACCTTATGTAAAGGTTGGTGGTGCTTTTGTTGCGCTTAAGGGACCAGCTATAGAAAAGGAATTGTCAGAAAGTAAAAATGCTATAGCTACATTAGGTGGCTCATTAAAAAGAGTAATAGAAGTTAAAATAAATGATACTGATTTAAAGCACAATGTAGTTATTGTAGATAAAATAAAAGAATGTGCTAAAGCATATCCTCGAAAAGCGGGAACTGTTTCAAAGAAACCAATAAGATAATAATTTATACTAAGGGTGGTTATTGATGAACAAAGAAGTAATAAATGTTAAGGTTGAAGAAATAATTCCCAATACATATCAGCCTAGAAAATTTTTTGATAATGAAGCGTTAATGGAATTAGCACAATCAATAAAAGAACAAGGCATTATTCAACCTCTTACAGTTAGGAAAATGGGGGAATATTATGAATTAGTTGCTGGAGAAAGAAGGCTTAGAGCTGCTAAAATAGCTAACTTAAGTGAGGTGCCATGTATACTTGTAGATATATCTGATATACAATCAGCTCAAATTGCACTTTTAGAAAATCTGCAGAGAGAAGATTTATCATTTGTTGAAGAGGCGGAAGCTTATTATAGCTTAATTAATGATCATAAGTTTACTCAGGAAGAGATTGCTAAGAAAATGGGTAAAAAGCAATCAACAATAGCTAATAAACTTAGAATATTAAAGCTTCCTAAAAAAATTAGAGAAATTTGTACTGAAAATAACTTAACTGAAAGACATGCTAGAGCATTATTAAAGATTAAAGAAGAAAAAGATCAGTTAAGGATAGTAAAGAGAATAATAAAAAACAAATTAAATGTAAAAGAATCAGAAGAATTAATTAATAATGAATTATTAAAAATAGCAGGAAAACAGCTTAATGGCAAAAAAGGAAGTCGTATAAAGACTGTTTTTCCAGCTAAGATGTATGTTAATACAATAAAACAAGTATTTGATAAGTTTAGTATTCCAGCTAAATATGATTTTAAAGATAATGATGAATATATAGAAATCAAGGTAAAAATACCTAAAAAGAATAAATAAGTTTATTAAAATAGTAGACAAATATTTTGTCTATTATTTTTTTCTTAAAACTTCTTTTATTATGTTAATAATATAGATATAATAATAATGTGTAATCATGATGTGGAAGGGGGTGTGCTCTAAAAGAGCAATATTTTATGAAGGTAATTTGTGTATTTAATCAAAAGGGTGGAGTTGGAAAGACTACAACAAACATCAATTTATGTGCTTACCTTGCAATGGAAGGATATAGAATTTTAACAATAGATATTGATCCACAAGGTAATACTACTAGTGGATTTGGAATAGACAAAAAAGGTATAGATTTATCTATGTATGATGTGCTTACATCTAATGCATCATTAAAGGATGTTATAATTAAAAGTGATTTAGTTCAAAATCTACATATTGCACCATCCACTATGGAACTTGCTGGAGCAGAAGTAGAAATGATAGGAACTGAAAATAGAGAAAAAATATTATTAAATGAAATATCTAAAATTAAGGATGAATATGATTTTGTATTTATTGATTGTCCTCCTTCATTAGGTGTATTAACAATAAACGCACTTACAGCAAGTAAATCAGTACTTATACCTATTCAGTGTGAATTTTATGCGTTAGAAGGTGTTGGGCAACTTATTAATACTATTCAATTAGTTAAAAAGTCATTAAACAAGGAACTAGAAGTAGAAGGCGTTTTAATGACTATGTTTGATTTTAGAACTAACTTAAGTAACGAGGTTTATAAGGAAGTTAAAGAATATTTTAAGGATAAGGTATTTAAAAGTACTATCCCTAGAAATATAAGGTTAGCAGAAGCACCAAGCTTTGGATTGCCTATAATGTTATATGATGAAAAATGTAAGGGTGCAGATGCATATAAGAACTTTACAAAAGAATTTTTGGAAAGGCAAAATTAGGTGATTAAATGAGTAAAAAATTTGGATTAGGAAAAGGATTAGGAGCCCTTATACCAGAAGAGGAAAGCCAAAAAGAAAATAACAATGGAAAAATGCTAATTCCTATTAATAATATAAAAAGTAATGTTAAGCAACCTAGAAAATCATTTGATAATGATAAAATAATTGAACTTGCTGAATCAATAAAACAACATGGAATCATACAACCATTAATTGTTAACAAGAGAAAAGATGATTTTTATACAATTGTTGCAGGTGAAAGAAGATGGAGAGCTGCTAAATTAATAGGGGTTAAAGAAGTGCCCGCTATTGTTATGGACCTTACTGATAAGGAAATTTTAGAAGTTTCATTAATAGAAAATATTCAAAGGCAGGATTTGAATCCTATTGAAGAAGCAATAGCTTATAAAAAGCTTCTTACTGATTTTAAGTTAACACAAGAAGAATTAAGTAAGAGAATGGGAAAATCAAGAACAGCTATTACTAATGTTATGAGGCTTGTAAATTTAGATAGTAGAGTTCAACAATATTTAATAGAAGGTGTTTTATCAGAAGGACACGGAAGAACTTTATTATCTTTAAATGATGGAGATTTACAATATGAAGTGGCTCAAAAGGTTATAGATGAAGAAATGTCAGTAAGGCAATTAGAAAATTTTATAAAATCAATGACAATAGGTAAGAAGGAAAATAAGAAAAATAAAGAATTAAATCCATATTACAAAGATATCAGAGAAAAATTACAAGATTATTTTGGTACAAAAGTTAATCTTACTAGTAAGAAGAATAAAGGAAAAATTGAGATAGAATATTATTCTGAGGAAGATTTGCAAAGAATATTAGATATTATAAAATTATAAAATGTTTCACGTGAAACATTTTTTGCGTGAAACATTTTATTTTATATGTGTAAATAATATATATAACATAATTTTTAACTTATGCATAAGCGGGAGGATGACAAAGTAAGATGGAGAACATAACAAATACAATAAATCAATTTAGTCCATATATTTTTGGCGGTATGGCTATAATTATATTGTTGCTATTTATTGCTGTAATAGTTTTATTTAGATCAATGGGAAGTCTGGAAAATAAGTATAGAAGGCTTATGAGAGGGGCTAATGGTAAAAATATAGAAGGATTAATAAATTCTAAGCTTCAAGAAATTGAAGAGGCAAATAAAAGTTGTGAAGATAGTAAAAAATACATAGAACAATTAGAAGAAAAAATAAAGGGATGTACACAAAAAATAGCAATCGCAAGATATAAAGCATTTGAAGATGTAGGAAGTGATTTGAGTTTTTCTATAGCTATATTAGATGGAAATAATGACGGTATAGTCTTAACTGGAATATATTCTAGACAAGGAAGTACTACATATGCAAAACCAATTGACAAGGGAATATCTAGATATGATTTATCTGAAGAAGAAATAGATGTCTTAAATCAAGCTATGAATAAATAGAATTAGAATAAATAGAAAGGTTATTGTGAGCAAATAAATTACTTACAATAACCTTTTTTTATTTAAGTTCAGAATTAATATTATTAAGAATAGATAGAGTATAATCAATATCCTCTTTTGTATTAAATAAGCTTAAACTAAAACGGACAGTGCCAGTAGGAAAAGTATTGATGGATTTGTGAGCTAATGGAGCACAATGGAGCCCTGCTCTTGTTTTTATTCCATGCTGTTCTAAATAGAATGAAACTTCAGCTGGATCATAATTTTTATAGTTGACAGATAAACATGTTGTGGAATTATTTAATGTAGTATCTCCATATATTTTAAAACCATCTATATTATTTATTCCAATATATAATTTTTTTCTAAGATATTTTATTTTTTCTTGTATTCCTAATATGCCAGTTTTATTAATAAAATCAATAGCAGATGATAATCCAATAATGCCTGGCATGTTTAATGTGCCGCATTCAAACTTGTCAGGTAAAAAATCTGGCTGAGTAACTGAATGAGAAAGACTTCCAGTACCCCCACTTAATATAGATTTAGTTTCTTTATTAAGTTTATCATCAATAATAAAACCACCAGTACCTTGTGGCCCTAAAAGGCTTTTATGACCAGTAAAAGCTATAGCATTAGCATTTAATTTATTTATATTTATAGGTATAGTTCCAGCTGATTGAGCAGAATCTATAATAAAATATATGTTTTTTTCTTTACACAAAGCACCAATTTCTTCAAGAGGTTGTATTGATCCTGTAACATTTGAAGCGTGAGAAAGAATAATAAGTTTTGTATTACTTTTTATTGATTTTTTTATATCTAATGCATTAATAAAACCTTCATTTGAAGCTTTTACTAAAGTTAAGTCTACATTAAGATTTTCTTTACAATCATGTAATGGTCTAAGTATTGAATTGTGTTCCATATATGATGAAATTACATGATCACCTGATTTTAGCAATCCCTTAATTAGCATATTTAATGATGTTGTAATATTATTGGTAAAGATAATATTTTTAGGATCATTAAAGCCAAAAAGATTACATATACGTTCTCTAGCTAGCAGCAATTGCCTATTACTTTCAAGAGAATTTAAGTAATTGCCTCTATTAGCATTTCCTCCAATATTAAGCATATAATCATGTATTGAATTTACTACTTCTATAGGTTTAGGAAAAGTAGTACTTGCATTATCTAAATAAACTTCCATAAACAAAAATACCTTTCGTATAAAAAATAATTTTAAAAATGTTTTGATATTATTATAATACAAATACACACTATTTTCTATTTGCATTGAAAAAGAAGATTTTTGATAATAAATGTTCACAGGAATAAATAAAATATGTATAATAAAAACAAAAAGGAGAATATTAATAGTTATTAAAAATATATTCAAATATAATCAAATGTAATATAATATATTTAGGGGTGATTATATTTGAGTAAAAATTATAAACCAAAAGAATTTGCAGAACTTTTAAATGT
>JAAYQS010000106.1 GCA_012519155.1 Clostridiales bacterium | reverse complement strand
GCCTCCAAATCATAACACTAATTTTAATACAATGAAAAGCCCTTATTTCAAGGGCTTTTCGGCGTTTTTGAGGCAAATTTGACTGAATTTGAACGCGGTTTTTCACTTGATAAATGGTAACAAAAGGCAAAAATGCACCCGTTGGGTGCATTTTTGCACACACCCTCGATGGTACTGTCCTGTGGCGAACCCATTGTAACGGACACTATTTTCTGCAATTGCTCTTTGTCAATTCTTGGGGTCGATTTTGTAAAATGGAATTTTAACTATGTATCAAGGTGGATTTAAGCCACCTTGATATTTATTCGGCTTTTGTTTCCGAAAATGTGCAATATTCGTTTTCTAAATCGCTCGAAATTACGATAAGCGTATGCATTTCGTTTCAAAACCTTAATCTTGTTGTTGATACCCTCAGTAAAGCCATTGGTGTATGGACAATCAAAGGTGTTTAGGATACCACGATACCAGTTTTGCATTGTTTTGGCACAGCTTAAAAATGGCGGCAGTCCGCTGTTTTGTGCATTAAGAATCCATCCTGAAAGACGTTCTTTTGCCTGTGCCTTATCCTTTGATTCCATAAAGTGAAAGAAGCTTTCCTTTAAGGCATATGCAGTAAGCAGCTTGTCGGAATGATAAAGCATAATGTTTACCTCTTGCTTTTGCTCATCATTTAGGTATTTGAACTGTTTATTGAGCAATGATTTCGAGCGTTTGAAGTAACGGCGTTTTTCAGGCGATAAATCTTGTTGGATATTCTTTCTGACACCTTCAAAAGACCAAATAACCTGCCTGACAAAGTGATATTTATCAACAATAAATTTAGCATTTTTGAAGTAAGTCTTTGAAATATCACGGTAGGTTTCCCACATGTCGCTAACAAAATATCGCGTCCTGCTGCGGTCAAATCTCTTGAAATAATCAAATAAGCTATGCTTATACCTTACGGGAAGAATATCCACAATTGTCTTGTTAACCGGATCGGTAATAATACATTGATATTTTTCTCCGTTGGTATTACCCTTAAATTCATCTATGGACAAAACTTCAGGCATATATGGTTTGGGTGAACCAACAACATCAAATATTCTGATGATTGTGGATACAGATAGGTTAACCTCCTTAGCAAGTGAGGTAAAAGATAACACATCGGAAAGCCTGTTTGTGATATAAAACACCAACCGTTTGGTCATGCGATAGTATCTGAGAAGCCAAGTATTCACCTCAAAGAACCGCTTGCCACAGGAAGTACAAGCATATCGTCTTTTCCTAAGGATAAGAACAGTGGGTTTTCCGAAAGCAGGGATATCTTTGATTACCTGATTGCGATAGTCATGAATTCTGTCTGTTTTAGCATTGCAACAAGGGCAAGTATGAGGTTTTCGAGGCAACTCTACCATAACAGATAATGTTTTGGTATTATTATAGACCTTTTTTACAATAACCCCTTCCAATCCAAGCAGTTTTTCGGTATAATTTATGTAGCGCATAATGAGCAAAATCCTTTCATGGTTTATAGAGCAATTCCATTATACAGGATTCTTGCAAATTATGCGCATTTTATTTTATACCCCAACATTTAGTATAGAGCCAAAATAAATCACACACTAAAAAACAGGTTTTCATGCGCGCAGGAACCCGTACAGTGGACAGAGCTTATTTTATGTGTTGAAAAGAATTCGGTTTTTAAAATTTTCTTCACTTCTTTTTATTTTTAATTTAAAATCTTCATAATCGATGGCATCGTTAGGAATAAAAAGACCGCATTTTATAATCATTATATCTTCCCTCGGGCAAACATTGTTTTCGTATGTAGAACCACTATTCATTCTCAGTTCAATATTGTCAATATCTTGGGTTTGAGGATGCAAATAAAAACCTTTTTTAGCGTCAAATCTAAACATATATGCAAGCAATTGATGATAATCACTACTCTTTATATTATAGTCAGGTTTATATTTTGCGTCAGCGATTATACGCTTATTTACATTACGACTAATAAAATCGGGGTAGATTAGGCCTACATTTCCAGCAAATAGTCGTTGTGCTCCTATGCCCTTCTTGTTCATTGGATGATAAAAATAATTCCCGATTAACAAATTAACATATTCCTCCCAAATCCATGCGCCGTCGAACAAAATACCGTGAATTTGGCGAATGCCGGAGCCGATCTGATGTTTTTCGTGCTGTAAAATCATGATACAAAGGCGTTGCAGTGCTCTATATTCATAGTAGTAAGCATGCCTAATAGGGTTCTTCATGTTTTTTAATATGGTTTTTCTTCTGTCATAATACTCATATCTACTGGTTATTTCTACAACTGACGCTACCTCGTCTTTTGCGTTTTGCAATAGAATATTTCCAAAAGGTTTTCTTTTTATAAACTCAATCGTATGGCGAATCAGCTGCATTAAATAATTGTCATATGAAAACTCACGATGACTGTAAGCAATATTCCCGGTAAATGGAGTGTTCTTTTTGATATGACGGGCAATGTCAATTGTTCCCTTAACATTATCATCGTTATATTGATTTCGAATATAGGTTTTGAATGAGCCTTTTCGCATTGCTTCTTTTAAATAAAAAGGGAACAAAAATATTAGCAGGTTAAACATAAGGTTATTTTGATTTGCGTCGGTATTCAGCTCCAGAATGTTAGGGAAATTCAGCACGCGTTCAAGCAAATATTGAAAGAAATAATCATATTTACCGGTTGAAAAGCGTGATTCTATGACAAGCCGTTCATTACCATATCCTAAAAAACCCATAACATTACTTGAAGCATAACAGTTATTGATGCTTTGTAAAACCACCTGATCTTTTCCAATATCTTCCGCATCTTTGATCATTTTGGGAAAAACAAATATCCCTTCTTTGTCAAGTTGCTCTAGGGTTTTATCTGCAATTTTTTCTGTTACATTTTTAACTCCATCAAAATACTCTTTGCCAATAAGCATATTGTCCTTAATCTTGAGTTCCGGCATTGTAGTCACCTGCTTTAACGCCCGCATATCCGTACGCTTTTGCAAACTTCTTCATAATTCCATCTTCATCATACATACCCCGGACATATTCCTGAAGTAACGGCTGAAGATAATCTGTCCATAATTGGTCAAAGGTTATATGTTTTAATTTCAAAAAATATGCCGGACCAATATGGTAATTATCGTTAAGCCCTTCAATATTTGAAATTTCATTGTTTAAAGCGGTCATTCGGCGGATGGCTTCATCCTTTATCTGTTCGTCAAGTCCATCTAACATTTCAAGGCGATCGTCTGCTTTTATTTCAATAAATCTGAAACGGCGGCGCATAGCAAAGTCAAAGCTGTCAACTGATCGGTCTATATCGTTCATTGTTCCGAGAATATAGACATTCTCAGGGATGTAAAACTTCTCTGCCGGATTATCATGCATATTTGCATACTGCGTAGACACTTCACCGGCTTTTCCGCGATATCCTGGATCAATTGAGTAGAATAACTCGCCAAATATTTTTGAAATATCACCGCGGTTAATCTCGTCGATAATAAAAATATAAGGCTTTAATTTATCTGGTTTTACAACCGAATTAGTAAGCGGTTGTTTCTTGATGTTTATTGCTTTAAAAATGGCTAAGTAATAAGAATCGCTTTGAAGTGCAGTTGCTCTGTTAAAGAATAGTGTAACATCTTTTGCTTGGTTGAACTCTTGACCAGACTCCAGCATCTTTCTTAAATCACCAATGTGTAACTTCAGCTTATTTGATGTTTTGTTTTCGGGGATAGAAAGGTAAATGTGTTTGTCATCAACACTAGTTATATTGAATTTTGTACCACGAGAGGTCTGCAGTTCATCTACGCCAAACTCAATGTCTGAAAAGTAATCTAAAATGATTTTTTGGACAGATGCCTCTTTTTCTATCACATCTTGTGACTTTTGTGAATCTTCGTAATTCTTCTTGGCTCTTTCAACAAATTTTTTAAATATGCCGTCTCTAAGCTCAAATCCAACCGAACCGTCATCATTTGTCGTGGGACGCAATCCTTCAACAAAGTCGGAATAATCATAATTTGGGTGGAACTGGACGAATTCAACCTGCTTTTTTTGCTCATCGGTAAGCAGAGAGTAATCATCATAATAGCCATTACTTATGATATCGGCAGAGACTTCTTTTGCAAGATATGTTTTTCCTGTCCCTGGTGCCCCGCGGAAAATAATGTTTTTTGATTCAATAAGATACTTAGAATAAGAGTTTCTAAATCCTGTAGGCACTACAAGGCCAGTTTGCTCATCTTCTTTTTGATCCTTTTCACGATAGATGAGAACGAACTGGTCACCTTCATGCCCAAAACGCTTTAAGCATTCTTGGACGAATAGGATGGGAGAAAAAATGTTCCAGCAATAAATAACAAACTGTTTGTTCCCGTCATATTCGTATTCTAAATATTCTATTGAATTTCTATATTTCCTAAATTCTTCAACGCTGGAGAAAATACCACGAATGATAGGTGAATCTGACGTGTACTGGCAAACTGGAAAGTTTTCTTTTTCTTCATCGGGTAAAGCTGCAATCATGTCCTCAAAAATCTGAAAAGCCAAACGCGGCATGGTCTGATTGCATATTTTTCGTTCACTCTTTTTGTATTTGCGACGGACTACTATACCACTAGCATTTTTAAAATATGTATCAAGTGGCTTATAATTATCTCCAAGACCAAGATTATTC
Source organism: Clostridiales bacterium (assembly GCA_012519155.1). Lineage (GTDB taxonomy): Bacteria > Bacillota > Clostridia > Clostridiales > Clostridiaceae > Clostridium. The sequence goes on along the minus strand of JAAYQS010000106.1, from coordinate 5,457 downwards.
ATCGTAAATTGTTCGTCAGTTGATTTAACTTCATTTGCTGTGATAACAAGTTCAAATTTTTCCTGCTTTGTTTCTATCACAAAGCCTAGTCCTTCTAAAGAGCTTTTTGCTTCTACTGCATTATACCCTTCAGTTGAGATCTCTTCTTTATTTGCCAAATGATTTGCAACTGCAATAACATATTTGGGTGGATACTTCTTTCCAGATTCAGTAACTAATTCATACTTTGTACTTTTGTTTTTATCAGGGACACCATTTTCGTCAATATATTTAAGTGCTTCTATGATATGACTCTTTGAAATGTTTTTCGGGATTGCCATTAGAATTCCTCCTAAAATTATATATAAACTTTTAATAGATTTATAATAAAAAGAAAATTCTTATAAGAATTCTGCTACCCGAGACCAAAAGTAATCCACCGCTCACATCGAATACAGCGAGTAACTTGTCCTATAGTTGACGGGATACCTACCAACTATAAAAACAGATTCACTGTGGATTATTTTAGGATAACAATAAACAAGATAGCGGACATGAATTTCAAATATAAGGCATTAAAGGTAAGTATAAACCAAGAATTTATAGCAATCGTTCTACTGCTATAGATTCTTGGTTATGTCTTCTTTTTTATATGTGTTCATAAAAAGCTATTGTTCTACTTTGAGTTTATGCCTAAAATGATACATACTCAGAGTTTTTTGATTAAAGAATCATTCGAAAATATGTACATATCTTTTTATTTAGTATTACTATTAAAGTATATGTTTCTTACTTAACTGACACCTGAAATGCTAATATTTACTGCTTCTTTAATGGTTGAACATGTTATGGGTGAGATTTGTCCTTGTTTGAGTTGCCATACAGTATAACCATTTTGGTCTATTACTTGTCCATGAGAGTTGTATTTTTTCTCACTTATAAGCTTTATAACTAAGTCTTTACCATCACACGCTTTTTCAAGATAAAACAGTTTTCTTATGCTATCTTCAAATATTAAGTGACTTCCTTTGGTATCAAGAGCGTATAAAGCATTATCTGCCCAGACAATAAAATCTGGATTAAAGGTATCAGTACCTTTTCCATCCAACAATTTGATTTTTAATATGCCATTTTTAGGGTTTCTCATCCAAAGTAATCCTTTTTTATCAAGTTCTCTTGCAAAATCTAATTCAAAATTATTAAAATCACTATAGCGAGCATGTACTGAATTCTGAAATTCTTCATAATAATCATCATTTATAATAACTTCGCCTACAGGTATTGTGTCTAATGGGTTTTGCACAATAATTGAGTTTTGTCTGTAGACTTCTGCAATTTTATTAGCTATCTCTTTAACATATGATGCTGCTTTGCTACTGTATTCAACAAGTGCATCAAATTTTGGTGATGATACATCACAAATAGTTATTGCATTTTTTGCCAGTTTTTCTAGTTCTCTTTTGAAAATCCATCTAACAGTTACTTTATTACTATGAGTAGTTGTTTTTATAATCTCTCGTCCATCTTCGTTTGAACCAACATCAGTTACTACCTTGATGGTGCTACCTTCACCAACAGTATTTATCGTATCCTTTGAATAATCTATCATATTATCAATTATATTTTTAATTTCTGCCATAGCTCTATCAGATTTGACAGCAATATCAGGTACTTCAACCTCATGTCTAGGTTTCTCTGTAGGTCTGAATTTGTTTTTACTACTGCTAATATGATAGGATATTGATATTTCAGGGATATCAATAGATAATGTCTTCCTAACTTCTTCTAATATCGAATTAAAAACAGCTTTTTCGTCAGTTTTTATGTAGAAATTAGCCATATTCAATTTATCATCAGGATAGTGCGTTATATTGGGCTGCCTCAGTACCCTTCCTATGACTTGAGTTACCTGTGTACTAGATCCCATGTCTTTATCAATGTATGCAAAATAACAAGCGGGGTCATCCCAACCTTCTTGAAGGGATTGGTTAAATATAATGTGCCTATAATTACCTTTTATAAAGTCATCATAATCGTTATCGCCACCGCTAAACAAATTAAAGTTGTCTGGCTTTGGAAATCTCTTGTCAAACTTTAGATTACAGTATACGGCTATTTCTGATGGATCTATCCCTTGTTCTACCAAATGTCTCCAGATCTTAATTGGTCTTGCGCGTCTTTCGCTAAAAGGAACTAAAGGATTATCCACTTCAGAAGTGGCCAGCAACATATTTGTATCACTTACATATATAGCTTTTGGTAAGAACCTGCAATCATACTTTTTTGCTGCTTCTTCCGTTTCTTTCATATCTTTTAATAGATTGTTGATTGCCAGCTCCATAGGAGTTAAATACCCACCCAAAGATATATGCTTTTTAATAAGTCCACTCTTAACAATTTCTTTGTTACTAACAGTAACAACTAAATCCTTATCTCTCATACCTTTTTCGTTTTTTAGACGTGCAATATACCATTCTAGAGCCTTAGGAACCTTAGTGGTTGCGCTTGCTGCTATTAAGGCAGTGGGTGATAGATCAAGTAAAATTTGAGTTTGTTGATCTGATAAGTTATGACCTTCATCGTAAATGATAATTAAGTCTCTCTTCACGCCATTGTATGATTGTCTCTTTTTAAGCATATCCCATAAAGAATGGTCAGCATTATCAAAACCAGTTTGAAAAACACGTCTATCGCCTTCTTCCTTATCCTTCTGATTTATCTTGCCAACAGTAGCTATTAATATTAAGCCCTTCTTATCATCCTGTAAGTCTCTTTCTTTACAATCAAGCAATGGTTTAACATTAAAGTTAGGAATATTATCCGCATACTTACCGGTAGAGAGATTTTCAAATGTTTGGCTAACTACAACCTTCCCTTTGGACAACCATAAGACCACTGGTTGAGTACAAAGGTAAGCCCGTATCTGTTCAATACAGTCGGCAAGAATAAGTGTCTTACCGGAACCAGTTATGGATGATAGATTTTGATAAAAAGGTATTATCTCATCTTTCGTTATCATTAAGGGGTCTTTTAAATAATCAGCAAGTCGTTTCGCAATCATTTCTGATGCATTTATCTGAAAATTTTTTGGTTCCACTTTGTTAGTCCTCCTCATTATTATATCTATCGCTATTTTCATTGAGGCCAAGATGCATAAGCACTTTATCAGGTATCTGATAAAATCTTACTTTAGGTGTTTGATAAACTTGATATCTGGCATACACATGGAATGGCGTATTGACGCCTTCTTTTTTCGCTTCAGCTAATAGATCCATATAGGTACTTTGATTCAACTCACCAACCGAATCTTTACCATTCCAAATAATGAAGAAGCCTTCATTCAAAATGTTTTTTCCAACTAAATACTTGTATTCTTTGTTTATTCTTTCAATAACACTAGTAGCTTTCCTCTTATCATCTTCCCAGTGAGTTGCGATAATAACATCTATGAGTTCTTCACGTTTCATTTCTAAAATAGCTTTAGCATTAACTTCTTCATCTAGGACCCAATATTCAAATCCCCCAGTCAGTTCATCTTCTAATTTTTCAACTGTTCCATCTTTATTTACTCTTTCACCTGTAATGGCTCTTTTTATACGCTCTCTTGTTAATGTACGGGTGTATTTATCTTCTCCCTCACCTTTTTCTATAAGGATAAAAGATCTTTTTGCTCCGGTCATATCATTCAATTCAAGTACAGCATGTCCGGTTGTACCTGAACCAGCAAATGGGTCAAGTACGATACCATTGGGGGGACACCATAGTTGAATTATTTTTTCTATCAGTTTTAATGGCTTTACTGTCTGGAAATCATGGCCTTTCCCTAAAATATAATCAAGTTCATTAATTCCTGTTTGGCTATGCCCGCTTTCTTCATGTACCCATGATTGACAATCTAGTTGGAACAGTTCATCGTAATCTTCATCTGCCCAGAATGTAAGAGGCACTTTTCCTTTTTTAACTTGATTTAAATATCTTTTTAAACTAGGTCTACCGTATCCTTCTTTCATAAAATATAATACAGGCATAACTTTTTTATCTCTAACTTCAATAGCATTCCTTTCAGCTTTTAATAATATTTCGTTTGATGCCCCAGTATAATAAACTACAGGGTTGTTATCTAAGTTTTGCCCGTCCGGTATTTCGGGAATAGGAGCTCCTTTAATAATTAAAGCCTTGGGCCTTCCGTCACCAATATCTTTCTCTATATATTTAGAGCCCCAAGCTTCTAAGTAAGCTTTCATGTCTCTTTTTGTTATACGCCATGAACCAGATCCAGGATAATGAAGAGAACCATTGAATGGAGATTGTATCGCATACCTATCCTTTTCTGTTTTTCTTCTAGCTATTGTGTTATCGCTTCTCCATAGTCCTTCAGGATCATTATCCGGATTTTTATATTTTGAATTCATTTCTTCAGTTCTATCTAATAGTTTCGTCTTTGTACCCTCTTTGTTTTTTGAATATACCAAAACATATTCTGTTGCACTTGATAAATGAGTGCTATCATTTTTGGGCGAGTATGATTTCTGCCAATTAATAATGCCAATTCTGTTTTCTTCTCCAAAGACCTCATTAAGTAACATGCCAAGATGGAAAAGCTCACGTTCATCAATACAAATTGCTAGAACCCCATTAGGTTTAAGCATTGTTTTCATCATTTGAATTCTTGGTAGCATAAATTTCATCCATTTGGTATGTCTGGAGCCATCTTCTAATGTTACTAGTTCCCCTAGGTCCGGGTCATTAGGATCTGTATCCCACTTATCATTGTATCTGAAATCTTTTCCGGTATTATAAGGAGGGTCTGTAACTATTAAGTCGATTTGGCCCTTGTATTTATATAAAGTTACCATAGCTTGGAGATTTTCACCATCAATAATTATATTTTTGCCTTCGATACCATTATCATTAAAGCTTAACTCTTTATCTATTTTTACTATGCGAGGCATTACCTTACGTTCAATTACTTGTGCTGTGCGTTTTCCGTTAAATGATAATGTAATGCCGCCATTGATCATTTTCTTCGCAAATGCTAGCAATTCTTCCTTATCCATCATTTCCAAACTATTAAGATTACTATCCATAATTGCAAATCTCCATTCAATATATTATTTGTTATCAATGTTTAAGTACATATACATGTTTGTTATAACAAGCTTTGCTATCCTTATTTTATTTAAAAAATTACATAAATTATCAATAGCAGAATATCTTATAAATAAGTCTTTTGGTAATATTATACTATAAATGGCATCTCAATTCAATGATTCCATAAAAATTAAGATATTTTGTAATATTATGTAGTTTAAATTTCGGCTTAAAATGCGATATTCAATCTATTTCTCAAAAAATCCTTCGATCCCACATCAAAAGGCTTAAGATTGTGCCCTTGCATATTCAACATATCAACTTTAAGCATCATTAATTCCGGAAACACCTGCATTTCAGCCGACATCTGATAATAATCATATTCGT
>JAAYQS010000105.1 GCA_012519155.1 Clostridiales bacterium | reverse complement strand
TTTTCCAGTATTATCCCACCTTTGCAAAGTTAATACTGATACATTTAAAAGTTCTGCAAATTCTTTTGGTTTATAATTTTTACTCAAATATAATCACCCCTAAATATATCATATTACATTTGATTATATTTGAATATATTTTTAATAACTATTAATAATCTCCTTCAAGATTTCCTTCTTTAACAATTTCATTCTTAGGATTAATTATTTTGTATTGTCTTGGAAGAGCTTTGCTTCCTCCATTAATTTTAATATGAATATATCTATAATTTCCTACATTCCTTGTAATTTCATCACCATTTTTTAAAACAGTTATAGTATCATTATACTTATCTTACTGTAAAACAGCAAGATGATGAATATTTATTTTTAGATTGCTCCATATCACATGAGGCCGAAACTAATGAATCAATTAAAAATTTTCCTAAGAAGATTCAAAAAGAATATCTGTCTAGTGGACCTTTCTGTGGACAGTCAGAAACAACAACCGAATATAGAGCAAAAAAATATTTTAATTTAGACAATTAAAAAATAAAGCTCTCCTTTAATATAGGAGAGCAATGGTAGGGCGTATAGGAATAAGATTAAACATATTAATATATATTTCAAAAAATAGTAAACTCACTTCAAGCACTGATTTTATTAGTGTTGAGTGAGTTTTTAATATATACAAATTTTTATATTATATAGTGGTCAAATTTACTTATTGTCACCATAGTGTCACCTGAATTTTATTCAGTTTTATTTACTATCATACTAAACGCTTTAGGATCTGCAACTAAGTAAGCCATACGCATTGTACATTTAACACCTAACATATCTCTTTGAGCTAAATTAATAGATTCTGATCCATTCTTAATAGTAGCCTCTTTTAATATTTCATATTGCATATTCTCCCTAGTTCCTATTATTGATCTAGTAAAATCACCAGTAATTGCTAATGCCTTTGTATCATCCCAATTTCTAACATATTCAATAGGTGTATCATAAGCACTATTAAGAGTTATAGAATTTTTATATTGAGCATTATTAGTTAAAATTCTCAATGATTTCTTTTGAGTTGTACCCATTAATATATTATTACAATTATATTTATTATCTTCTACAATTCCCATAGCATTTGATATATCAGTAACTAATGAACTTGCCTCAACTTTATTAGTTCCTATCGCAGTTATTAAATTAGTATCGAATGGAGAATCGACACCAAATATACATGCTTTATCAATTGAGGATGCAAACATATCAGCGATAGCTTGCTTAATCTCATTTAATACATTAGCAACACTATCATTATATTTTTCTCTTGTCACTGGTACTATAATTGCTAATTTCTTAGCTATCAATTTTGGATATTCAAATTTTGGTAAGCTTGTACCTATTTCTTCACCTTCATTTACCCATGCAGCTGCTCCACTATCTGTCATTCTAGGTATAACCATTGTATCACTTGTCATAGATACTTTTTTACTTAATTTTAATATGCTCGCTTGATCTATGATATTTTTCATAATGTCTTTACATATCTCTACTGGAACATCTCCAGCTAAATTATCTTTTAAAAATAATGTATCTGCCATATTATTAATTCACTCCCTATACATCCCACATAGAGTCAGAATTTAACCTTCTACTATCAGAAGGTGGTACATAACACCCTTGACTTAATTTACTTTGTACTATCTTATCAGCTTTAGTTTTAACCATGGATTCAACCATTTTTTTAAATCTTCCTATATTATCAATTGTACTTTCAAGATCCTTACCAGTAACAAAATCTAATATATCAATTGGAAGATTGTTTTCAGCCATTAAATCATGGTATTTTATTTTTAATTCAAGTTGCCTTTTCTCTTCTTGGAACTTTTCAAGCTCTTTTTGTTGATTTTCAAATTTAATCTCAGCCTCTGTCTTTTGTGGGTATCTTTTATTAATTTCACTTTCAATTATTGATTGAAGGTTTTTCTCCTTCCATGACTCAACGCCTTTATCAAGTCTTGTATTTACTGTTTTATCACATAAGCTATCAAAATAGCCTTTACATTCAATGTTATTTTCTAATGCACTTTTAAATTGATCTAATGTTATATTATCAACTGACTTTTCATCACCAGTAATGATATTTTGTTCTTGTGTTGCATTATTTGCATTTTCCATTTTATTAACTCCTTTCACTACTGACTATTACACCAGTAACTTATTTTTTTTGGATGGAGGGAAATGGTAGATAAAAACTCAACTACCATTTCAATTTTTTATACAATTTTTTTGAATTAAAATTTTACTATGAAACTAATCGTCACCAGTTCCATAAGATTAATTGAATTATTGCCATATTCAATTATTTTAATTTTTTCAGCTTGCAACAGCTAATTAACCGGGACGTTTTTTGTCCCACTTATATTGTACTACAATAATCCTTGAATTTCCATAAATAATACAAAAATTGTGTAACTTGCCGACAGATAATCAAGGCTGCTCGAATTTAGAATCTACCCCTGGCATACATAAGATCAAAACTATAAAATTAAATAACTATAATTTTACTGGTAGTATACTGTATATAGAATCTCAACCAATAGGGCTAAACTATTGATATTATCACATTTTTACATATAATAATTAATGTTAAGGTGACAATAAAGTGACAGTAAATTAATATTAACTAATAATATAATTGTTTTATCATGTAGATAAATTATATTTTATTAGTTCTAATATTTTCGGGTGCATTTCACACATCTTTCAAGGTCAGCATATACAAGCAAATGCAACACTGCAATAGTAATGCAACACTTATGCAATACTTTGTAAGCCTAGTTATATCAATGGATTACATGTAATATTTCACTGGTGCAATGCTACTATGGTGTGTATGCTATATATAAAAATTAATTATTACCCATATTCCCACATATGTATGGGTTATTATATATTATTTACTATTTATTTTTTATATATTGTAATAACTCAAATATAGTATTGCATATATTGCAAACCATTAATATACAAAGGTTTTACTATTGCAGATAGTGTTGCGCATAGTGTTGCAAAATCCCCTTTTAGTGTTGCACATTTAAAAAAACTCATCCAAACTTTACTGTAAAATATGGGTTATTTTAAGGTATTTATTTATTTTTCAATCCAAATTTTTTCCACACTTTTTACTGGTAAATAAAATGCGACACTTTTTCAATTTGTCGCATAAAAATTTATAAAAATTTATAAAAATTTATAAAAATAGTACATAAAAAAATAGCACCTACTCTTTTTATAAGTAAGTACTTTTTAAATAAACTTAACATTTTCACCTAAGAAACTTCTATCTGCTTCAATTGCTATACACTTGTCTGCATCATAAATAGGTACAATTTCATATTCATTCCCGCCTATTAAGTACTTAGTATACTTTTTTAAAGGCTTATCATTATCTAATTTTAATACCATATAATTCTTTATTTTGAATTCTGATATTACAGTACACATGCTATTCACTTCCTTTAGTTATCAAATGTATTTTTCATTCTTTCAATTGTTTCTAAAATTTTTTTCATATTTTCAACACCGTACTTATTTATAAGTCCACGGGCCAATGCAATATGAAATTTTTCAATGCAATAATCATCAGGTGGAACATCAACAATAAATTCAAAATCTTGCTCTTTTTTTCTCATAAATATCACCTTTTATTTAATTTCTATTTTTACTGGGAAATCAGATCTATTATTTAATTCTTCTATTAACTGCTCTGTTTTAGCTTTCCCTAAATAATCTAATATTTTCACTTCTTCTGATAATTTTTTAGTATCTATATTTTTGTCTAAAAGTTCAATATCAATCTTTGATAATGACTTAGAGAAAAAATAATCAAATGGTACATTTAATTTTTCAGATATTATTTCTAACACTGATACTGGTGGTTCAATGTCTCCACTTTCATATCTACGTATTGTAATTTCTTTTTTATTTATCATTTCAGCTAATTGTTTTTGTGTTAGTTTTCTATATTTTCTAAGTTCCTTTATATTATCTCCAATAGTTGACATATTAATCACCTCTATATAATTTTAACACAATAGTCATTTAAAATATATGTTTTTTTATAAATTATATTGACATAGATATTTTTGATAACTATAATTGTATTGTAGATATTTAAAGTATCGTTTAATTACAGGAGGTGAATAAATTGGGAATAAACTTAAAACTTGCTCGTATTAAATTAGGTATTAAACAAATTGATCTAGCTAAAGAAATTCATGTTTCACCAGCTACATTAATTAAGTGGGAAAAAGGAATTGACTTTGAAAATATTAGATTAGGTCAGATGAAAAAATTAGCTGCTGCATTAAATACAAGCATTGAATCCCTATTCTTATCTGAAGAATAGTCAATTAATTATATTGTACAAGCACCAGTATAAACCACACGCCACTGGTGACTAAGGCGAGGAATTGTAACGATTTAAACAATATTACTGGAGGTGTAAAATAATGAATTTAAAAGAACAATTATCAAAAGGTACTTTTTATTATTCTAACTTTGGTTTATACATAGTTTCTAAGGTTACAGAAATTACAGAAGAATCTGAAGATTATCTGACAATTAAATTTGAATGTGGTTACACTAATGTATTTACTAACAATATTAAACCTATAAAAAGACCTTGTAATATTATTAATACTTTTACTTGGTGCTACATTTTAAAAAATGAATATGATGATCATATTGGATATATAGGGGAGTTAAAAAATAATGATTGATAAAAAAATACTACTAGATAGTAAGCAAATAAGTGAAAATTACAATGTAAAATCAATAACTATTGATAATGCACGTAGAAAAGGTCAAATTAAAGGGAATTTAATAGGTCGCAAATATCTATATGAACTATCAGAGGTTGAAAGATGGTTAGGCATAAAACCATCTAATGATGAAGTTGTTAATTTAAAATTAGAAAACGAAAGATTAAAGGCTCAAATAAACGGATATAAAAAGCAATATAAACAAATAAAAGACTTGCTACAAGTACTTACTGGAGCCATAAATGCAATATAGAGAGGTGACATTTATTGAGCTTAAAAGATGAAATGATTAAAACCATAGAAAGACATGCATTATATCCAGTGGTTCCAGGGTATGATTATGATTATTACTGCAAATGGAAAGATGGTTCAGAACAAATTATTTTAAATAATATTAATGAGATTAATAATTTTAAATGTAAAGGTAGAATTACTAGTTATTATTTATATACTGGTAAAAAAAGCAACATTATTGTTCTTGATTTAGATATTAATCATGGAAAAAATAAAACTAATGGAATTGAATCATTTAATAAAATTATAGAATCATTGCCTTATGAAGATCAAGAAATAATTAATACTACTTTTACAGTTCTAACTAAAAGACATGGATTACAAGTATATTTTAAATATACTGATGAATTAAATAAAAAATTGAGCTTTGATAGTATTGATGTGTTAACTAATGGTTGTTTAGCTCCATTACCAGGAAGTAAAAGAAGGATTGATCCTCCTGATAATAAAAAAATAGGAACGTATGAATTACTATTAGATTATGATATTAAATCTATGCCAAAAAGTTTAATTGATGTTATTAAGAGCCATTATAAACCTACTAAAAAACGCGGTAGACCTACTACTACAAGTAAATATTACAATAGTGCTAATGAAGGTAATAGAGATAATACATTAATATCCTGGTTAGGACATATGATAAAGAATAATCCTCATTTAAGAAATAAAACTGAATTAATGCCATTAGCAGAAATGTATAATTATAAATATTTTTCTCCACCACTTGATGTAAGTATTATAAATGAAAAAGTAGAAAGTATTTTAAATTATGCTGATCCACCATATATTAATGGTAAAGGTAAAGTTATATGTGCAGAATTAGCAAATACAATAATATATGATATAAAATACAAATACTATATGGGCAAAAATTACACTTATAATGGTTCATACTATGAGGAATATGGAACTTTAGAAGGATTAAGACAAAAAATTCATAGCTATTTACCCACTGATAAAGTTAGCAGCAAAATAGCCAATGAAGTCATTTCATTAATGCATGATAAAGCTATTGTAGAAACTTCTAAAGATTTTGAGTATATAAATGTAAATAATGGTTTACTAAATTTAAGAACTGGTGAATTACTACCACATAATAAAAACATTTTTACTACTATGCAAATACCATGTGATTATAGTACTAATTGGGAAAAAGACTTTGAAGGATCTAATATTCAAAAATTCCTAACAACTACTTTTAAAAATGATAATGAATTAATTGATATGGCAATTGATATTATGGGTATGTCATTAGCTCCTAATCCTAATAAATTTCAAAAACATGTTTTATTAAAAGGAGGAGGTAATAATGGTAAAAGTATATTTATAAGTATACTTAGAGCTTTACATGGTGAAAGAATTTCATCACAACCTACTGATTTACTAGCTAATAAAAGAGAAAATAAATTTTGCACATCTGCAATGGTTGGATATAGGTTGAATTTAGTTGATGATGAAAATCAAGTTTACATGTCTGATACTGGTTTATGGAAAAGTATTATTACGGGTGGAAATGTAAAAATTGAATATAAAGGCCAAACTGCTACAAGTGGTAAATTAAATATTTTATTAATATCAGGTACTAATTACTATTTTAAATCAAATGATAATTCTAATGGTTTTTATAGAAGATTTTTAATACTTCCCTTTAATCAAGAATTTGCTGATAAAAATCAACTTAATTTATTAAAGAATGAAAATGCTTTACCATGTGATTATAGCCTCGAAAACAAGATTATAAATAAAGAAATGCATATTGTTTTAGGTTTAGCCTTAAAAGGACTTAAACGTGTAATAAAAAGAGGTTATAAATTTAAGAATATAAAAGCTACTAATGAGACTATGAAAGAATTAAAATGCGAGAATAATCCAGTATATGAATTTGTTTTATATTTACAAAAAGGTGAATACACAACTAATTATATTTATGCTGCTACATTGTTTAAAATATATGAAACCTGGTGCAAAGATTATGGTAAACATAACATAGGTAGTAATACGTTTGGAAAGCAATTCAAAGACTATTATAAATGTAAAGAATCACATGGAATAAAATACTTTAATGTTGATATAACAGAAGAATATTTATATTTACTATTAGATTCAACTGGGACCAAATATTTAAAAAAAGAATCCACTATACAATATAAACAAACTATGCCTAATAAACAAACTGGTTGGAGGGAGGTGAAATAATGAAAACAAAATTAATAGTTGAAGAATACAATGACATAACAATTGATGAAAGCATAAATGAATGGCTAGATAAAAATAATGTTGATGTCATTGATATAAAATTAATTAATACAAATGATGATTTATTAATGGCACTTATAATATATAAGTAATTTAATATAAAATAACTGGACTATGCAACAACTACATAGTCCCCTTGAGATGACTGTACTACATCTTTAATTATTCTGATAACTTTATTATAACACATATAAGGAGAGATGTAACTATGAGAAGTTCACTAAGTAATTATATTGATAAGCAAAAAAACAATGAACTTATGATAAATAAATTAACTTTAGATTTAGAAATATATGAAAATGATCTTTATAACTTAGGGGAAGATGTTTGTAATGAAAAAATCAGATTAATTAATAATGAAATAACTGAGATTAAGACCTTAATTAAAAAGTATAAATTCAATTACGGTAAACTAAATGATGAAGAAAAATTTATTATTGGGAAAATACAAAAAGGGATAACTCTTATTGAAATAGCTCATTATTATTATGATAATCAAGAGCAAATTATAAACATTAAATCTTATAAAAAGATGTGGGATAAAAAAATAAAAATAGATACAATAAAACGCCATTTATATGAATTTACTAAAAATATAATAAAAAAATTGGAGATGTCAATAGAATGAATTACAAAGAATACAAATTTAAATACAAAGATAAAATTTATTATGTTGTCGAAATGCCAAATCCTTATATAAATGATGGATATAAAAGTATTCAAGGTAATGCGATTATATTAGTCCTTAATTCAACCTTACCAGCACGAAAAAAGCAATCACTATTACATAAATTAATCAAAGGTAAAAATATTACTAAATTAATAGCTAAGTGGTATTAAAGGAGGACTTATAGAAAATGACTAATGAAATTATAGAAAATGAATTTTATCATGAGCTTAATAATAACTTTCAAGAAATGAATGAAGCAGTAAAAAAAGAACATGGTAAATTAACAAATAACATAATAAATTTAATAAATCAAATAGACCTTGCTCTACCAAAAGAATCAAAACATTTAATATTTGATTTAGAAAATGATATGATGAATCAACTTTGTATCGAAAATAAATATTACTTTAAAAGAGGAATAACATTAGCTTTTACTAATTTAAGTTTTATAAAAAAACTAATTCTGGAAGGTGATTATCATGGCAAGTTATAAGCAATTATCAAAAGGTAATTGGAAAGTTGTTATAAGTTTAGGTTATGATCTTCAAGGGAAACGTAAAAGAATAATAAAACAAGGCTTTAAAACAAAAAAGAGGCTGAGCAATTTGTAACTGATACATTAGATAAAAGAAATAAAGGTTATTCATTTAAAACTAATAATGATGTACTATTTAAAGACTTTATTAAGGACTGGCTAGAAATACACTCAATAGCCTCTGAATTAGCTATCAATACTAAAAACGATTATATTGGTAGAATTGAAAATCATATAATTCCAATAATAGGTGATTATAAGTTATGTGATTTAAATATGGATATTATGCAAGATTTCTATAATACTTTACTTAAAAGCATGAAACCAGTATCAGCTAAAAAGGTTCTAGATATAGTTAATAGTTGCTTAAAATGGGCAAAAAGTAAAAAGTTAATTTATGATATACCTACTGAGTTTATAAAAAAAGCAAAATGCTCTAAACCTAAAATAAAATACTGGAATCAAGAAGAAGTAAATTATTTTCTTAACTATATAAAAGAAACTTATTTATATACTCCAATATTTATAGATGTTCTAACTGGTTTACGTATTGGTGAATTATGTGGTCTTAGATGGTGTGATGTAGATTTAGTTAATGGTGTTATTAATGTAAATCAGCAATTAATACATGATAAGCGATTAAAGGTTTTAATGTTAGCCGACTTAAAGACCCCTTCAAGCCATAGAACCATTACAATTCCCAATGTATTAATAACTTACCTATCAGAATTAAAAGCTATCAGAAAAGCCTCTGATAATGATTTTGTAGTACTAAATAGAAATGATACGAAATATACACCTCGTAATCTATCAATGAATTTCACAAAAAAGGTACAAAAATTCTTATTACCTAAGGAAAAATATAAAGGCTCTATACCCAACTATATGCAGCTAAAACAAATTACTTTTCATGGTCTTAGGCATACACATGCAACATTATTAATTGCTAATGGAGAAAATATAAAAGTTGTATCTGAAAGGTTAGGTCATTCTAGTATAACAATGACATTAAATACTTATACTCATGTGCTAGAAGATATGAAAAATAAAACGGCCGCATTACTTGATGATATGTTTAAATGATAAACAAATATAATTGTCACCATTTTGTCATTTTTTATAAAAAATAAAAGTTGTAAATGGCTATATTACTAGCTTTACAACTCTGAAGTGGTAGGGCGTATAGGAATCGAACCCATAATGTACCGTCCGTAGCGGTAAGTTATATCCGTTTAACTAACGCCCCACAATTATTAACAAAAATATATTAACACACAAAACTAAATATATCAAGTTTTAATAATTCAGACCAGACCTGAAAGGTAAATTTTTTTATCTGACCATTTTTTTCTGTAAATTTAACTTTTTTATTTTAATTCACATTTTTGCTATGTTTTTATGAAATTATCCACAATTATATGGTTTAGATTACCAAT
>JAAYQS010000104.1 GCA_012519155.1 Clostridiales bacterium | reverse complement strand
TATAAAAAGACAAATGAAGTATAGAAATCCAATGAATCATCCTTCTGTTATGTATAGAAAAGAAGATGTAATATTAGCAGGAAGCTATAAACATTGGTTTCTAAATGAAGATTATTATTTATGGATTAGGATGCTGCAGAAAGGCTTTAAGTTTTCAAATGTGGATGAGCCCTTAGTTTTAATGAGAATAACAGATAACACATATCAAAGACGTGGAGGATGGAAGTATTTTATTACTCAGGAAAAATTATTTTATTACATGTTAGAAAATAATATTATCAATATTTTTCAATATTTCTATAATAATTGTATTAGTTTTTTTATAAGAATACTAATACCCAATAAACTTAGAAAAGCAATATACCTAAAATTGATAAGAAGCTCTTTTTATTGGTTTAATTAATTAAGTTAAAAAGATATTTTAATTCTAGCTAAATTTATATAACATAATGAAATACTAATTGTAAAGACATTTGTTATTACCCTATTAGATCTAAACTATATTTTAGATATTTTTAACAGTTTTATTGTAGCTGTGGTATGACGTTGTTTTTTGGGCTAGAAATATGTTAAATCAATTTTATAATTAAATAATAAATGGAGTAAAATAATGAGATTAAAAAAAATCAAACGAAAAATATTATATATACCGTTCATATTTTTAGGTTTAATTAATAGGTTAATTAGTAAAAATCCTAACCAAATAGTTATGTATTCTAATTTAGGATTTAGAGATAATGTTAAGGTATTATTTGATTACCTAATCGAGAATAAGTACAATAATAAATATAAGATTATATGTAGTCTAAATGATTATAAAAAATATACAAATACTAATATACCGAATGTTAAGTTTATAAATAACATTATAGGCATATACTATTATTTAACTTCAAAATACTTTTTTTATTCGTTTGGAAAGTATCCAATGAAACCAACGAAAGAACAGACGGTAATTAATTTATGGCATGGGTCTCCATTAAAAAAGATTGGGAATTTAGAAGATGATAAAAAGAGGATTAATTATAATTTTTTTACTTATATTTTAGCTACATCGGATATGTTTTCAAAAATTATGCAGCAAGCTTTTAACTGCAATGATGAACAAATAATAATTTGCGGTCATCCAAGGAATGATTTGTTATTTAAAGATAAGTTATCTTTTACAGATCAAAGTAAAAAACTTGTTGTGTGGTTACCGACATTTAGAAAATCGGATAGATTAGATGAAGTTAATTCTACTACAGATAATTACATACCTATTTTTACAACAAGAGAAAAGTTGGAGAGTTTAGAAAATTTTCTTGAGAAACGGAATATATATTTAATCATTAAATTACATCCGATGCAGAATTTTAATAGTATCGATTGTAGCAATTACAGAAATATTGAAATTTGGTCTGAAGATGATATTAATGATCGTAATATTAATTTATATAGATTGTTAGGAAGTTCAGATGCATTAATAACGGATTATTCTTCAGTATATTTTGACTATTTACTTTTAGATAAACCAATAGGATTTACTGTTGATGATATGGAATTGTATATTAAAGATAGGGGTTTTATTTTTAATAACCCTGAGGAGTATATGCCAGGAAAAAAGATACATAATGAATATGAATTTTATGAATTTATAAATAATTTATGCATAAATAAAGATGAATATGTACAAGAACGGAAAAAAATTAATGATTTAGCGAATTATTACAAAGATGGGAATAACTGCCGTAGAGTTTTAAATATGGTTGGTATAAATATTTAATAAACAAAAGATATATAAAGGAGGCATATACTTCTATGTATAGAAAGCCGATAAGAGTTCTCCATATTCTTGGAAAAAGACCAGTAGGAGGAGTAGGTACTTTTTTGAAAAACATGAATGCTAATGTAGACCTAAATAGAGTTAAATTTGACTATTTACTATGTGCAAAAGAGCCAATTGGAGAATTTGATACTTATGTTATGAGGTATGGGGCTAAGGTATATGTTTTACCAGAATTAAAGTATTCAAATATCGTGGTATATTTAAAAGAACTTTATTACTTCATGAGAAAATATGCTACAAACTATGATATAATTCATGTCCATGTTCCGAATATTGCTGCATTTAATTTATATTTAGCAAAAAAATTTGATATAAAAATTCGTATAATACATAGCCATAGCATTAAATATTCGGATAGTTTATTAAAAAGCATGAGAAATTTTTTATTGCAAGTCCCCATTAGACATTTTGCTAATGCATATATGGCTTGTAGTGTAGATAGTGCAAAGTTCCTTTTTAGGAAAGAGTTTTTTAACAATAAAGTGAAAATTATTAATAACGCAATTAGCATTCAAGATTTCTTATACAATGAAGATGTCAGAAAAATAAAACGTAAAGAATTAGGGATTGATAATAATATGGTTGTAGGTCAAATTGGGTCATTTCTTCCGGTTAAAAACCACAATTTCTCTATAAAAATAATGCAAGAAATACTAAAAATAAAAAAGAATAGTGTGATGATTTTTGTCGGTGATGGAGTTTTAGAAAAAGAAATCAAAGAAAAAGTTAAAAATATAGGACTATCTGATAATATAAAGTTCCTGGGCAGAAGAGATGATATTAGAGATTTATTACAAGCAATGGATGTAATGATAATACCCTCACTTTTTGAAGGTATACCTCTTGTTGGCATAGAAGCTCAAGTTTCAGGTTTACCTATTGTTCTATCAGATACAATAACAGAAGATCTTAAAATAAATGACTCAGTTCATTATGCTAGCATTAAGAAGAGTCCTAAAGAGTGGGCAGAAATAATTATTAGTGCGTATGAACAGGAACACAGTAGAGATAATATGCATGAATTTTTTAAGAATAGTGGATATGATATTGTCAGAGAGGCAAAGAAGCTCACCTATACTTATGAGTCTTATCTATCAAGTTTTAATATTTAAAAGTAGAAAATTGGTGATTGGATGATTTTACATATTTTTATAATTATGTTTTTTGTGTTATTGGCCGCAATTATTTTTCCAAATTTTGAACACAATTTTAATAAAAAACTATACTTGTGGATTGCTTTTAGTTTGTTATTTTTTTTATCTGCTTTTAGATCTATTGAAATAGGAAATGATACATCATATTACGTTAACATGTATAAGTACTATGGTAACAGCTCAAATTTTGTTAGTATAAGTTATTTATTTTCATTTGAAAATATAATAAATAGTAGAATTGAACCAGGCTATGTTTTATTAAATATGGTGCTTAATATATTTTCTAAGGAGTATATTTTATTATTTATTGTTACAAGTTTATTTATTCTAGGGACTTGGAAAAAACACATTCAAAAAAACTCTGAAATTGTATGGTTAAGCGTACTATTGTTTTTTAATTTAAGGTTTTTTTATTTTACACTAAGTGGATTAAGACAAGCTATTGCTATGTCAATAATATTAATATCTTATGAACATTTGAAGAAAAGAAATTTAAAATTATTCGTAATGCAAGTTTTGATAGCTTCTTTATTCCATTTATCAGCTTTAGTTTTTTTAATAGCATATCCGTTAACTAAATGGAAAATAAATTTTAAAATTGTAGGTATTTATTTCCTGATTGCTTCCTTAGGATATTTAAGTTTTGATAAAATCTTAAATCTTTTATTGCCGATATTTCCCAAGTACCAAATGTATTTATCTTCTTCATATTTAGATGGCAATATTAGGACTATGAGCATTATAAATTTTTTAATCGCGTTTGTAATTTCCATTTTTGGAATGATAACTACCAAAAAAATATATAAATACAGTAAAAGCTTATATAATAAGGATGAAAATTTTGATGAAATCAACGTATTAAATAATATTGTATTAGTATCTGCGGTGGTTGCTTTTATTTCTATAAAAGCGAGTATAATTGGAAGATTTCACATTTATTTTTTTATGTTTACTGTCATCTATATACCAAAAGCATTAAAATTAATTAAAAATAATGATTTGAGGACATTAATGACTTTTATCATAGTAATTTTATTTATATTATATAATCTGATTATTTTATACTATAGACCAGAATGGCAAAATGTATATCCATATAGATTTATTTGGGATATTTAATAGAATTATTTAGGTTATTTATTTTGAAAGGTAGATGGGCATATTGAGAATTAAGTCATTAAAATTAAACTTTATAATGAATTTCATAAGAGTTCTTTTGAATACATTGTACCCATTAATAACGTTTCCTTATATTTCAAGAGTTCTTCTGGCAGAAGGAGTCGGAAAAGTTAGTTTTGCTCAAGGGGTAACAAACTATTTTGTTTTATTATCATCTCTTGGTATTGGAGTATACGGAATTAGAGAAGTTGCAAAGGTTCGTGATGATAAGGAAAGTCTATCTCAACTAGTATATGAATTACTGATGATACTTTTAATAATGTCATCACTGGTAATGGCTGGGTTTCTGGTATTTGTTTTTACTAATTCGAAAGCTAACTCAGAGCTGGAACTATTTTTGTTAATGGGAAGTTCAATAATATTTACAAACATTGGAGTTGAGTGGTTTTATCAAGGTATTGAGGATTATATATATATTACTATAAGAAGCGCATTGTTTAAAATTCTTTCAATCGCACTATTATTTATATTAGTTAAGTCAGAAGAACATTATCTGAGATATGCAGCCATAATGATAATATCAATATCTGGAAGCGGAATTTTGAATTTTATAAATCTTAGAAAATATATATCGTGCAAGAAGATTAAAATTAAGTTTGATATCAAGAAACATCTTAAACCAATAATGATGGCATTTAGCTTTATATTAGCCACAAGTATTTATGTGAACTTAGACACAGTAATGTTAGGGTACATGACTGGAAATCGTTCTGTAGGATTATATACTGCAAGTATTAGGGTTATAAAGATTATAGTAACTTTAGTAACAGCTTTTGGAGGTGTACTTATCCCTAGAATATCATATTATTATGAGAATAATCTAAAGAATGAGCTTCAAAGAGTTTTAAATTTATCAGTGAATATTAATTTTTTATTCGGAATCCCTTCAATCATTGGGCTATTTATATTGGCTCCTGATATAATAAGTGTTTTTGCAGGAAATGACTTTAGTGACTCAGTGCAAACAATGAGAATATTACTACCAATAATTTTATTTATTGGATTTAGTAATTTAATTGGTATGCAACTATTATATCCATTTGGTCAAGAACGTAAAGTTTTAGTTTCGGTTCTAGTAGGAGCTTCAGTAAATTTAATTTTGAATTTTATACTTATTCCACATTATCAACACTTTGGAGCAGCATTTTCAACAATGATCGCTGAAGGGACAGTCCTAATAATTCAAATAATTTTAGCAAAGGAATTTATCACATTTATTAAGCTTGACCGTAACATTTTTAAGATTATATTGTCAGCAGTTTTTATGGGAGCATTTGTAATAATGATAAAAAGTAATAGCTTTTCATTACCAATGAATATTATAATTTGTATGTTTGTAGGTGCAATTTTATATTTTTTATCATTGATACTACTAAAAGAGAAAAATATGACCAATTTTTTAAGAGAGGGGTTAAACTATGTCAAAAAAATATGACTATCTAATCGTTGGAGCGGGTTTATTCGGAGCAACGTTCGCATATGAGGCTAAAAAGAGAGGTAAAAAATGCCTAGTTATAGATCGCCGCAATCATATTGGTGGAAATGTGTATTGTGAGAATATCGAAGGAATTAATGTACATAAGTATGGAGCGCATATATTCCACACCAGCAATAAACAAATTTGGAAGTACGTCAATCAATTCGTTGAGTTTAACAGATATACAAACTCTCCAATTGCTAATTATAAAGAAGAAATTTATAATCTCCCATTCAATATGAATACTTTTAACAAACTATGGGGAGTAGTAACACCGGAAGAAGCTAGAAAAAAAATAGAAGAACAAAAGAAAGATTTGGGAATAGAAGAGCCTAAAAATTTAGAAGAACAGGCAATTTCACTTGTAGGTACCGATATTTATGAAAAATTAATCAAGGGTTATACTGAGAAGCAATGGGGAAGAAAAGCAACTGATCTTCCTGCATTTATAATCAAACGACTACCAGTTAGATTTACCTATGACAATAATTACTTCAATGATAAATATCAAGGTATTCCTGAAGGCGGATACAATGTTATAATTGAAAAAATGTTAGCTAGTATTGATATTAAGTTAGATACAGATTATTTTTCAGATAAAGAAAACTTTGATAATTCAGCAGATAAGGTAGTTTTCACAGGAATGATTGACGAATACTTTAACCATAAATATGGACATTTAGAATATAGAAGTTTAGTATTTGAAAATGAAATTATAGATATAGAAAATTATCAAGGGAATGCTGTTGTTAACTATACTGACTCTGAAACACCTTATACAAGGATTATAGAACATAAGCATTTCGAATTTGGAACACAACCTAAAACAGTTATAACAAAAGAATTTCCTAAAGAGTGGAAACCTGGCGATGAACCATACTACCCTGTAAATGATAGTAAGAACACGATGCTATATCAAAAATATAAACAACTAGCTGATCAAATAGATAATGTGATTTTTGGTGGTAGGTTAGCTGAATATAAGTACTACGATATGCATCATATTATCTACCATGCTCTAGAAACAGTTAAGAAGGAATTTGAGAGGTATAATAATGACTATAAAAACATTACTATTTATGAATGAAAGGTTGCTCAAACCTACGGGAGGTCCAGTAGGATATCTGTATAATTTAAAAAAGGTTATTGATGAAAATGAAATTTCAAGTATTGAGTTTATTACTGATTACAATAAAAAAAATAATTTTTTAAAATCTATAATCATGAGAATCATTGGCAATAAAAATAAGCAGCTCATAATAAATAATATTTTAGTAAACTCAATATATAAAAATAAAAGTGCTAAGAAAATTGATTTAAGTGAGTATGATATTGTCCATTTTCATACTACTAATTCTCTGTTTATGAATAGAGAGAATGTTAAAAATTTTAAAGGGAAGGTGTTGTTGACAACTCATTCACCTAAACCAGCACATCTGGAAATAATTGAAAATCAATTGTCAAAAAAAGAACGTTTATATTATAGAAAAAAACTAAAAAGTATTGAAAAAATTGATGATTATGCCTTTCATAGGGCTGATTATATAATATTCCCATGTGAAGATGCTGAAGAGCCATACTTAAATAATTGGTCAAAGTTCAAAACTATTAAAAAAAATAATGCTAATAAATTCAAGTATATTCCCACAGGTTGTAGTAAGTGCGAAGCTAAAAAAACTAAAGAAGAAATTTTAAAACATTGGAATATTCCTGCTGGTAGTTTTGTAATTTCCTATGTTGGTAGACACAATGAAACTAAAGGATATGATCAACTCAAACTTATAGGTGAAAAGTTGCTACGTGAAAATGATAATATTTATTTTTTAATAGCAGGATTAGAAGCACCACTCACAAGGTTAAAACATGAACGATGGATAGAAGTAGGCTGGACTAATGATCCCCATTCTTTAATTAATGCATCTGATATGTTTATATTGCCTAATAAAGAAACATATTTTGATTTGATTATGCTAGAAGTCTTGTCGATGGGTAAGATTGTATTGGCAACTAATACTGGAGGAAATAAATATTTTAAGAGATTTGATAAGCGAGGAATATTTTATTATGAAAATTTAGATGAAGCTATCAATATTATTCTTAAAATTTCTAATTTAACTGCTGAGAAAAAAAAGGAACTAGAAAAGTGCAATTTAGATATTTATAATGCTAATTTCACGATGAAAATATTTTTACAAAACTACTTAAAAATATTAGACGAGATTTGTGGTGTTTAATATGAAGAAAAAATTGGTTATTGTATCAAAAGAACAATTTGGATATCAAATTGATTCATATAAATATTGTGAGCAATTAAACGGAGAGTTTGATATTACATATATATGT
>JAAYQS010000103.1 GCA_012519155.1 Clostridiales bacterium | reverse complement strand
TCAGCAACCTTAACTTGCTCTAAAATATTACAATACTTAGTCTGTTTAATTATTTTCTTATTCATCTATTCCCTCCATCATTCTAGTAGGAACTTAGAAAGTTCTTCTGTAGTTATTACTACAATTGTATAATCACTTGAAAGCAAAAATAGTGAAGAAGTCCAATTAACTCCTTCACTACATTCAATTATGTCTGTATATTCTGCTACTAATCCTTTTAACTTATCTTGTTTCAGTATTTCGATATCTACGATATTTTCTGCTATAACTACATATCCACCTAAATCGTTTTCAATATCTCTTTCATCTCCATAATTTTTATCTAATAATGCTATTGTACTTATTAGATTATTTATTACCTCAACAGGAAATTTAACAATTTCACTTTTATCTTTTAAGCTATATATCTTTATCACTTAATCATCTCCTATATTATAATAGAAGGATTACATCTACTATAAGTTGTAATCCTTCTATTATATAATATATATTTATATTATTTATCTTAGCGTAAATACTTGATTTTCATATCTTATTATGTCTGTAGGAAACTTCCTATGACAATGTAAATTTCTACATCTTTGCTCATATCTTAATTCATTCGGTCTACTAGGTGATGGACTAAGGTCATGTGGTGTTAAATTAAATCCTTCCCTAACAGCTCTTTTAAACTCATTTAATGTAACACTTCCCTCAGCTCTTAACTTTAACAATAAAAACTCTATCATATTATCTTCAGATAAATTATTCATCATCATTCCCCCTTCTTAAAACTGCTTTATATCCAATTGCTTGTAATTTAATTTTTTTCAAAAATTCATTACCTGAAATTCTATATATTTGTCCACTTTTTTCTTGCATATCAAAATTATAAACTCTAACTATTTCAGCTTCATCACCATACATCTCCAAAAATAACCTCTCGTTTTCAGTTAAGAAAAATGGTGTTTCTATTCCCCCTGTAGTAGTTTTTACTTCTAAAAATCTAACTTCTCCTCTTTGATTGTAAGACAAGATATCATATCCTGCTCCATCACCATCATCCTTTGCTACATGTCTAACTTTGCTACCTAAAACTTCACCTAAGCTTTCAGTTTCATGTTTTAATACGAAAAGTTCTCCTGCTTCTCCTATTTCCTTGTTTCTTTTATTCATTTCATCGAAATCTACTTTTCTTGCGTTAAAAGCTTTTTTCTTCTCTTTTCTAGTAGAATCTTTAATGTCTTGTCCATAACTTGAAGTTGTTTCTTTTATATTTGTAGTTTTTCTTATTTCAGATTTGGATGTTAATATTCCAACTCGTCCATCTTTTCTATACTCAAAATATTTATATAAATCATTATTATCTCTATGAGATATCATATTTCTAACCTTTTGGTCAAACTTAGTATCATTTCTATTCTTATTGATTATTAAATCCTCACCATCAGGTTGCATAATATCATTAAGTATTTCTTTTAATTCTGTAGTGTTTAATTCACCATATTCCTCTATAACTTTTATTGCCACTTCCATTATTTCTTGTTCAGTATAAAAGCTCATATTACTCCTCCTTTAAACTTAAATATCCATTTTCATAAATACAATAATTCAATAATTCAATAATCCATTACCATCTCTATGTGATATTAAATTTCTTACCTTTTGGTCGAATCTAGTATCTTTCCTATTTTTATTTATTATCAAATCTTCATCAGATAATTTCATAGTTTGTTTTAGATACTCTCTTAACTCTTTTATTGATATAACTTTTTTGTACTGTAATACCTTAATAGTCTCTTCCATTATTTCTCTTTCAGTAACTGGATATACTTTTGATGATACTTGTCCTATTTCATCTTGCGATTTAAATAGCTTTAAAAACTCACTTTCTAATATATATGGAGTATCTGCTAAGTATGTGTACTTTATTCTTTCTTTATCTAATGTAGCCATCAAATCTTTAGTTTGAATATTAAACTCATTAGCAATATCTTTTAAATTTAAAAAATTATTATTCCCTATCTTAATCATTTTTTTACCTCCTTTCTGGAATTATAGGAATTATTAGATTTCTATAATTCCATTTTATTCCCCTGCCTAATTTTTGTCAACAAAAAACAAGCTTAATCAAAAAAAAAAAAAAAGAGAAGTCTAAACTTCTCTAATAATTCGTAATTAATAAGTGTTTTACTTTTTTATCATTTCTATCCATAAAGCTTACTCTGTAATCTTTATCGAAGCCTCTGACATTTATATTTTGATGATTTTCATAAAGTTCAGCAATAAACTCCGTATTTTTTATAATTAGCATAAATCTACATTGGCATTCAAAAATTAAGTAATTAGCTAATCTCCTTTGGTCATCTTGTTCAAATGTATTATTGGCATATTCCGAAAATCCTCCATCATATGGTGGGTCTAAAAACATAAAGTCATCTCTATTAATAGCTATTCTATTTAAAAAATCCTCAAAATCTAAATTAAATAATGTAGAAGCATTTAATTTTTCGTTTAATTCATTATTTCTAATATACTCAATTTTATTTATAAAATTTTTATTATTATAACTTAATCCACCATAAGGGACATTGAATTCCCCCCTAGTATTGTATCTAAACATAGATGAATAACAGAACTCTCTTAAATAAAAGAATAATGCTATATGTAATTCATCATCTATTCCATATTCATTTCTCTTATTATATAAATATCTATAGTATGTGTATACTGATGCTCTTATTCCTGATTCAAAATTGCTTTGATAATCATCATCTGGTAAATCTCCATCTTTTAATTCTTTTCTTTTTATATTTTTTATTTTGGACAAAAGTGATTTCTTAAATTCAATTATTAATCTATCTGAATTTACATTTAAACTTTCTGGTAAATCTTGAAGTATCATATTTACTCTATCATTTATGAATAGGTTAACTAAATCTTTTAATGCTTCCTCATTTATTTCATTTCTTTTATAACTATCATACATTTCTCTAATAATGTGGTAAAATTCTCTTGAAAACAATCCCATAGAATTCCAATAAGTCCATATATCCAATAAATAATTATAAAAAATTTCATTTCTATCTTGTATCATCCTATATAAACTGATTAGCTCTGTTGAAAAATCATTAAGATATGCACTCCTATATTCATTTCTATCTAAAGATAAAAAACATGCTCCTCCACCTAAAAAAGGTTCTATATAATTTTCTATATTATTAGGTATATATTGGTGTATAATCCCTACTTCTTCGCTTTTTCCTCCAGGCCATTTCACAAAGGGTCTTGTCATAAGTAACACTCCTTTTTTTCTATATTCAATTATATAAATATAATTAAATTCTTCTCACATTATACTTTATTGATAAAACTAAGTAAAGTTATCGAATTTTATCTAACCATACTTATATCCAATTTCAGTAAAAACCTCATTTACTTATGATACGGTTCTCCATTAATAATCCTAAAGCTCCTATAAATCTGCTCCAGTAGCATAACCCTAAACAACTGATGGGGAAAGGTCATTCTAGAAAAAGAAATCTTACAATTAGCCCGTTGCT
>JAAYQS010000102.1 GCA_012519155.1 Clostridiales bacterium | reverse complement strand
TAGCTCTAAGAAAAAATTAATATGGCTCCTTGGTCAAGCGGTTAAGACACCACCCTTTCACGGTGGTAACAGGGGTTCGATTCCCCTAGGAGTCACCATTTACTTTGGGCGCATAGCTCAGCTGGGATAGCATCTGCCTTACAAGCAGAGGGTCACAGGTTCGAGCCCTGTTGTGCCCACCAAGGTAATTATGGCTCGGTAGCTCAGTTTTGGTTAGAGTGCCAGCCTGTCACGCTGGATGTCGAGGGTTCGAGCCCCTTCCGAGTCGCCAATAAAATCACTAACAAAAGTTAGTGATTTTTTTGAGTAGAAAAATGAAGCATAGCTTTTTATTAGCTATGCCTTTCTCATATTATTTAAATTAAGAGTTATTCTAATATCATCTGAATAAAATTTAAATAATCTAAAATCACCAATAAGTCTTGAGCAAATTCTTTCACTATAAAATTTAGTTATAGCAGGAAGTGAAAGATTTGTTGAAATAAGCATTTTTTTCTTTAATAAAAGTTTTTTGTTTAGAATATTAAATAGTTCAGTAATTGAAAAATCACTCTTTTGTTCAGCACCTAAATCATCTATTATTAATAAATCACAGTTTATTAATAAATCTTGAAGTTTTGTATTATTATTAAATCTTATATCCCTTAAATCTGATATTAATTCATCTGAAGTTTTATAAACAATTAAATATCCAAGATCAAGAAGTTCTTTTGCAATACAATAAGATAAAAAAGATTTACCACTGCCTGGGTTGCCATAAAATAGAAGGTTATTATTATGGTTGTTAAAATTAGGAATGTAATCTTTTGTAATGTAATTTAAATTTAGTTGCATATTTTCTCTTGGAGAATATTTTTCATCATTGTTTTTTTGTGGTGAAAATAAATTAATATCAAAAAAATCAAAATTCTTTGATTTTAATATATCATCTAATAATGAATTTTTATAATGGAGCTTAATAAGTTTCTCTTTATAACAAGAACATTTCTTTATTCCAATGTATCCTGTATCCTTACACTTTTTACATCTATAATGTATATTAAGGTATTCAGGATCATATCCTTTTGAAACTAGCATTTCATATTTTTGAGCTCTTAAATTCATAATTTTATTTTTGTATTCATTAAGAACTTTTTCACCATTATCAGCATGTAAAATTGCCATAGACATATTTATTGATAATTTTTGAATTTCATTGTCCAGTTCTATAATTTTTGGATACAATTTTTGAATTTCTTCTTTTCTATGTCTTAAAGATTTTTGTTCTTCTTCTTGAATTTTTAAATATATATCTGTAAGTTTAGATTGATAATTATTAATCATCTTTATCCCATCCTAATAATTTCTTTTCTAGAGAATCATAGTCATAATGCCTTGGTTCAAAGTTATTAAAACTAGATTCACGTGTAGTGGTATTTGTTGAAATATTTTTATTCTTAATGTATGAAGTTTTGGGCTTTTTATCTTTTAATGCTACATCCTCTAGGGTTTTGATATTTCCCTTATGCCATTTTGTAAGTATACCATCTATATATTTGAAATCAGCTCTATTTAATCTTTCAAAGCATATATCACAGGCTTTTTGTATTAATGGTGTATCAAACATGTATATGTTAATCCATTTTTCTAATAAATCCTGTTGGGGTTTCATTATTTCTGCATTTTTTATTCCAAGGTATGATAGAATTTTTCTTATTTTAATCCATTTATCTTCAGTTTCTTTTATAAATGCTTGTGCATCATCTATAGTTTTTATGTTCATGTCATGCCATGATATAGCTACCTTTTCAATATATCTAGCATCAGATTTTCCTTTTGAAACACAGTATTCAATTATTAAAAGTATAAGCTCAGAAGTAAAAGAAAAATCTTTTTGCCAGCTAAGGTACATTTCCATTTCTTTTGTAGATAATGGTCTTGAAATAATTTTTTCTATATCTCTAAGCATGTCATTTGTACTAGAATTGTTTAGTGCATCTAAAATATTTATATTAGAATTTTGAATTGACTCATCTGATAATGGGAGAAATTCTATACTAAAGTTATTTAATCTATCTATAGAAGTTAATTTTATTACTCCTTGTTCATTCCAGTAGTCAAGCGCATTCATAACATCAGATTCTAGTAAATTTAGAGATGAAGCTAAAATAGAACAATTTACACCTGGTTCATTTGAAACATTATATTTTAGTAAAAGTAGATATACTTTAATAAATTCACCTCTAGCTTTAGGCATATAATTTTCTATAAATACATTACTTACTGGAGTGAAATCTAATTGAGTATTTTTTAGCATTAGTGTACTCATGTATTTTTCTCCTTTCATAAGTTTATTAAGGTTTAGATTAATTATAACAAACAG
Organism: Clostridiales bacterium; assembly: GCA_012519155.1. Taxonomy (GTDB): domain Bacteria; phylum Bacillota; class Clostridia; order Clostridiales; family Clostridiaceae; genus Clostridium. The sequence continues at coordinate 10,333 of JAAYQS010000102.1, read as the reverse complement.
AAATTTATATAACAATAATAAAGAAACTGTTTAAATTGATAAAAGTTTATTTACATCAAGAAGTCCATAACCCACTTCGTTTTTGGAAAGATCACTTTTTATTGAACATAAATTAAACAGTGAATTAATATCCTTCATTGTTAAATCTGGTCTCTTTTCAAATAACAAGGCACATATTCCACATATATATGCGCAAGCAATAGATGTACCAGAAGCAACTTTATAGGAGGTTTTTAGTCTAGGAGGATAAAGTTTTAATCCATCTTTTTCAGAAATATATGATTTATCTGAATTTAAGCATGTAATTTCTGAACAGGCTGCAGCAATTGTAGGTTTATGTTTATTTTTATATGGACCAGAGGATGAAAAGGTGTAAGGTTCACTACTAAATGTATTTTTTAAGCCAGAAACAGTAATACAAGAATCTAAAGTGGCTATACCTCTTATGGAATTGAAAGAAGCCATATTGCTGCCGCTAGGTACTACTACTATAATTTTATTTTTTTGTGCTTCTAAAAAGGTTTTATTAAAAGCATCTATTATAAAGATATTGAAATTTAAAAGTTCAAAAGGAAGACATAATATTTTTATGTTATTTTCTTTTGAGGAATTAATGATTTTTTCAATGGAAAGTAATATATCAGATGTTAAACCCTTACCAAGCTTATCAAAGGCCTTATAGCAATACAGATTAGCTTTGGGAGCTATACCCTTAAATAACCCATTAGAAGAAACTCCATTTCCAGCAATGCTGCCAGCAATAAATGTGCCGTGACCATTATCATCATAGGGATAATTTAAGTTATTTATTAAGTCATGAAATTCATATATTCTGTTTGAATTATCAGTTAAATCTTTGTGGGGGAATACCCCTGTATCTACAAGACCAATACCTATATTTTTACCAGTAAGCGTACAATTTATTTCTTTAGAAATATTTAAATTATTAGAAGAAGATACACTATTTGCACATACAAATAAGTATTCATCAAAAGTTATAAAAGTTACTTCTGGATATTCAATTAATCTTTGAATAGAAGATTCTTTTAAAATTGCACAAATTATGTTTGAATATTCAAGAGAACAAATAATTGTATCTTTGTAGGAAATTATTTTTTTTGATATATTTTGAAGCATGCATTTACATTTTATTAAAACACGATATTTTTTATAACATTTATTATTTAAAAGATACCTTAAATTTGTATCAAGTTTATTTTTTAAAGATAGCATAATAAATAACACCTTTTAATTAATATCTTAATAATATATGAAATATTATTAGAAAAGTTATAAAAAAGCACAACAAAGTTATTAAAACATAACATTGTTGTGCTCTTTTTGCTATTTCCATTTAAATAATATGATGCCACAAATCATAACAATTACACCAGCAATTTGTTTGAAATTAAAAGGTACTTTAGGTGTGTCAAATAATCCAAATGCATCAATTAATGCTGCAGAGATAAGCTGTGCAATAAGTATAATTGCAATTCCGCAGGTAGGTCCCATATTGCCAATGCTTTTCATTACTGTGAATATAATTATAACTCCTAGTACTCCACCTAGAAGATACAGTTTATTTACGTCTTTAATTGCTTTATAATTAGTATCTTTTAATATAAAAGATACTATAAGAGTTATAACAAGAGCAATTCCTTGTACAAGGACATTTGTTTCCCATGTACCAATTTTTTCTGATAATCTGGTGTTAAATACTCCCTGAAGAGTCATTGAAATGCCAGATATTATGGCAAATATTATAGACATCATTTCGCATCACCTCTAGATTAGTATTACCAAAAAAATTAAAGTATTAAAAAAGCTTACTTAAAATATAGAAAAATTTAAATTTCTATATTAAGTAAGCCTTAAGGATAAGTTTATAAACATTTCATTTAAACTAAAGCTTCAATTTTATTTGTAACTTTAACACTGTCAAAATTATTTTCAATACTTTGCTCTGTTAGATTTAAACTAATACTAAGACTTAAAAAGTCTTCTAAAAGAGTTAGAAAGTGATCCCTAGATGGAGAAATAATTAAATCATTAACGTCAATATAAAGACTTAAAAATTGTTCGCTTAAACATTCATCACTAGGAACAATAGATATTTCATTAATGTCGTTGTAACCATTTTTTATGCCTAAAGATAAAATTTGCTTTAAGCAAGCTATGTAATTTTTTAATATTAAATCATTATCAGAATATTCATCATCATCAATCCAGTATTTATAGCATTTTGTTGAATTAGCAAGAGCACTTAATTCAATATGAATTTGTAAATGTTTTCTTGCAAATAATTTATATTCTGAAAGTGTAGGGTCTATAGTTAATTTATTATCATTATTTTCTTGTATTTTAAACAAGCTTGAAATATTCATAAATATGCCCCCTTAAAATTTGCATAAATCATTCTAACATACATTTTACATAAAATTTTGATTTATGAAAAGAGTGGAAAACGAATACATAAAAAAATAGATAAAATTTTTATTTTTAATACACTTTTTTAGAAATGAAAAAACCAGCATGATATTTTAGCTGGTTTTTCACTTTAAAAAAGTCTTAGAGGATAAGATTTTACACAAATTTCTTTTTTGTTATTATTTTGTTTCCAAATTTCAAATTTACTAATTTTAAAAGTCATATTTGAAGAATTTTTTACTATTTGATCTAGGGATGCTGTTGGCAATTGACCATTTTTATCTTTGTTTATGTAATTAACATTTGCTAATGATATTCCAAAATTTTCGTCTGAAAATGACTTAGAATTTAAGCCATAAAGCTCAAGAGAATCAGATATACTTCTTTCAATTTTTTTTATGTATCCTAAATTTTCAATTTTTAAGTTTACATTCTTTAATGTTTCTGAGATTGTAATATCATTACATGCTTGAACTTTAAAATTTTTATATGGTTTTAAATTTTTTTCCATAACAGTGTTAAGTTTTTCCATGTTTGGGTTTTCTAGAACGTTTAATGTTATATGGGCAAGAGGTGAGTTCCTGTGGGCCTTAAATTTTTTAGACACTTTTTTTGTATTGGATTTAAACTTTCATATGAATCTTCATCAAATAGTGCAACAATATAGTATTTCATATAAAAAAACCTCCTTCCTAAGCTAAAAGTTTATAAAAATTATATCACATAAAATGGCAGAAATAAAATAATTATTAATTGTTAAAAATTACAGTAAGTAAAAATGTCTATAAACAAAAAAGTAAACGATTGTATCGTAAAAATGCATTGATTTGGAATAAAAAAGTTATTTAAATAAGTATAGTTTATGATATAATGGATTAATGTAGATAAACATTATTATAGGAATATAATGTACAAATGAAATTTTATTAAAGATAAAAATAATTAACATTGATATAAATAGATTTAAATTATATATTTTGAATAAGGGTGAATTTGATGGAAAGATTAGTAATCAATGGAGGAAGGCCACTTAAAGGTTCTGTCGATATTAACGGAGCAAAGAATGCAGCAGTTGCTATTTTACCAGCAGCAGTTGCCGCTAATTCTGGGAAATGCATAATAGATAATGTGCCTGATATAGAAGATGTACATTGTCTTGAAAGAATCCTTAGATCTCTAGGATGTAGGGTAAATAAACTTGATAGTAATACTTTAGAAATAGATAGTACAAAATTAAATAATTATGATGCTTGTACAGACGATGTAAGAAGAATGAGAGCATCATATTATTTTATAGGAGCATTACTTGCAAGATTTAAAAAAGCAAGAGTAGAACTTCCAGGTGGATGCCCTATAGGAGTTAGACCAATAGATCAACATATTAAAGGTTTTGAGGCATTAGGTGCTCATGTAACAATAGAACATGGAGCTGTTAATGTTACAGCAGAAAAATTAATTGGAGCAAATATATTCTTTGATGTAGTATCTGTAGGTGCAACAATAAATGTAATGATAGCTGCAACATTAGCAGAAGGGCTTACTGTTCTTGAAAATGTTGCAAAAGAACCACATGTAGTAGATGTAGCAAACTTTTTAAATACAATGGGAGCAAATATAAAAGGTGCTGGAACAGATGTTATAAGAATTCAAGGAGTAAAAGAGCTTAAGGGATGTGCTTATAGTGTAATACCAGATCAAATAGAAGCAGGAACATTTATGATAGCAGCAGCTGCAACAAAGGGTGATGTTACTATTAAAAATGTAATTCCAAAGCATTTAGAATCAATTACAGCAAAGCTTACTGAAATGGGTGCAATAGTAGATGAAGGTGACGATTCAGTGAGAGTAAGAGTGGAAGGAAAACTTGAAGGGGTTAACATAAAAACTACTCCATATCCAGGATTTCCAACAGATATTCAGCAACCAATGTCAGCTCTTCTTAGTATAGTACCAGGTAGGAGTTTAATTGCTGAATCAATATGGGAAAATAGACATAAGCATATAGATGAACTTAAAAAGATGGGTGCTAATATAAAAGTAGAAGGTAGAGTAGCTATAATAGATGGGGTTAAAAAATTAACTGGAGCAGTAGTTAAGGCTACAGATTTAAGAGCTGGGGCAGCAATGGTTATTGCAGGATTAATAGCTGATGGGCAAACACAAATAACTAATATTGAGCATATTGATAGAGGATATCCTCATATAGAAAATAAATTTCAAAAGCTTGGAGCAGATATTACTAGAATAGAATGTGATGATTAATTACGGAGGCAAATATGATATTTTGTTCATTGTATAGTGGAAGCAGTGGTAATAGTATTTTTGCAGCATCAGAAAAAGCAAAAATACTTATAGATGCAGGTATGCCAGGGAAAAGAATAGATGCAGCCTTAAATGAAATAGGTCAAAATGCACAAGGTATGAAGGGCATATTTATAACACATGAGCATAGTGATCACATTAAAGGTGTAGGTGTAATGTCAAGAAAATATGATATACCTATATATGCTAATGCTGAAACTTGGAGTGCTATGGAAGGTACTATAGGAAAAATAAAAGAACATAATATAAAAGTAATTGATAGAAGAAGTACTATAAAAATTGAAGATATGTGCATAAATTCTTTTGCAATACCTCATGATGCAGTAGCGCCTGTAGGATATACAGTTGAATGTGGCAATAAGAAAGTAAGTGTAGCAACAGATTTTGGCACGTTTACAGAAGAAATTAAAGATAATATAAAAGAATCCGAAGTTATTTTATTAGAAAGTAATCATGATGTTAGTATGCTTAAATATGGGCCATACCCATATGTATTAAAGAGAAGAATATTAAGTGAAATTGGACATCTTTCAAATGATGATTGTGGTAAAGCAATAGTTGAAATATCTAAGTCTGGGCCATTAAAAAAAATACTATTAGGTCATTTAAGTAGAACTAATAATAATCCAGATTTAGCATATCAAACTGTTTTAAGTACAATAAAAGAGGATGGTTTAATGCTGGGAAAAGATGTTATTTTAGGTATGGCAGATAGAAATAATCCTAGTGGTTATGTTGAAATTTAAAATATTGCATAATTTTTGTTTTAATTTTATATGAATACATAATAGTTGAAATTTAAGTAAAATCTTAGTATAATTTTGATATTGAGTAAAAAACAGAAAAAAGAGGAGAGTAATTATGAGCTTATATACAAAGTGGACTGAAATGGTTATAGATTATGTAAAAACAAAAGGAGAAAAGGCTTTTTGGGCAGAATATTCAAAAATTGAAACTGCTGTATATAAAGATATTTTAGCTAATCACAAAGAAGCTAAGAAGACTTCAATAGCTGATTTAGCAAAGGAATATGAAACTACTACAGAATTTGTAATGGGATTTGTAGATGGAATAAATGATAGCTTAAAGAAATCTTACGATTTAGAAACTATAGATGAAAATACAGAATTAGTATTAGATGTTGATTTAGAAAAATTATATTTCAATATGCTAGATGCTAAAGCAGAATATTTATATACATTACCTCAATGGGATGGAATATTCTCACCAGAAAAGAGAAAAGAAATAGCAGATGAATATAAAAAATCTAAAACAGTTGTAAGAACTGAACGTAAAATAGGAAGAAATGAACCATGTCCATGTGGTAGTGGTAAAAAATATAAAAATTGTTGCGGAAAGAATGCTTAACAAGTAAAAATACTTATTAATATATTTCAAATAATAATTATTATGAATACAAGGCTATTTTAAAATGTGTATAAAGCATTTTGAAATAGCCTTTATATCTATACTAATAAATATAAAGATGAGGGGATTTTTAATGGATAATAATGTTAGATGGTTAAATGAGCAAAGAATACTTAGGGCTATAGATGCATTAGGTAAAAATAATATGAATGGTTATTTAGTTAAAGATAAAAATGAGCTAATAGAAAAAATTGAAGAAATAGTGTCTGAAGGTTCAAAAGTAGCTTGTGGTGGTTCTATGACTTTATTTGAAATAGGACTTATAGATTATTTTAGATCTGGAAGATATGATTTTCTAGATAGATATAAAGAAGGTTTATCAGCAGAAGAAGTAGTAGATATATATAAAGGGGCATTTACTTCAGATGCCTATTTTACAAGTACTAATGCTGTTACATTGGATGGTGAACTTTATAATGTTGATGGAAATGGAAATAGAGTAGCAGCAATGCTTTATGGACCAGAAAAGGTTATAGTTATATGTGGTGCTAATAAGATAGTAGAAGATTTAGATGAGGCTATAAATAGAGTAAGACAAATAGCTGCACCTGCAAATGGAAAGAGATTAAATAAAGATACTCCTTGTGGTAAGATTGGAACTTGCAAAGATTGTTCTAGTAGTGAAAGAATATGTAATGAATATACACTTATAAGAAAGCAAGGAAGAAAAGATAGAATACATGTTATATTTTTAAATGAAAATCTAGGATATTAAAATTGTATCAAATGGAGAATGTAATTAATAAATTATAATATATCAATAATATGGATGTATTATATGTTTAATTTGTTCCCTTTTTTGTATAATAATAGGCCTAACAATAATTCTTATTATAATTATTCTAAAGGTAATAATTATAATTCCTTTAATGGTGGATATAGCTACGATATATTTAGTTACTTATTAAGTGATGAATTTATTAACAGTATAGCAAATGAAGTATTGAATAACGATTCAATTGTAAGTATGGCAGAGCAACTTATGCGGGATGATCCTTATGAACTGGAATTTAAAGATGTTGGCGATTTTTATAGAATAAAAGGATATTTACCAGGTCTTACTGCAAAGGATGTTAAAATAGATTTTGAAAAGAATAAAGCTATATTAACAATAAAAAGAAAGCAAGTTTATTCAAACGATAATAATTTTGTAGCTATGTTTCAATCAAGTGATGATGTAGTGAAGACGTTTTATACTGAAGAAATTGATGTCTCAAAATTAAGGGCATCCTTTAATAATAATTTACTAATTATTGAAATGCCAAAGTTTAAAGATATTAAGGTAGTTTCTGAAGAAAATGTAATTGTAGATGTTGATAATGTAATAGATGTTGATGAAGTAAAAAAATGATTAAGATAATTAGTTATGAACATTTAAAAATAATCCTTTTGTACAGATATAATTTTTTATGTACAAGGGATTTTTTTATTTAAAAAAGTCGAGTATTTAATGAGATTAAAATGATAATACTACAATAAAGGTATAAATAGCCTTGCTTATAGTTGTTTTTTTTAGAAAGGATGTGTATTTTTATGAAACAAGGAAAACCTGGAATAAATAATCCAATGCAAAAAGGAAAAAGAAGACAAAAACTTCATGATAATCAAAATAATGTAGGTGATCCAAAACAAAAGTCATATTATACAACTTTTGATGGAAAGGAAATAGAATAAAGAATAAATAACATAATAAGTTCTCTTTGTGTTAATATATAAAATATGAATGCAAGGAGGATTTTTTTATGAATATTTCTATAATAGCAGTGGGAAAATTAAAAGAAAAATATTTAAAAATGGCGGTAGACGAATATTCAAAGAGATTATCAAGATATACAAAGCTTGAAATAATAGAACTTCAAGATGAAAAAACACCAGATAATGCATCAGAGAAAGAAGAGGTTCAAATAAAAGAAAAAGAAGGAAAGGCTATACTATCAAAAATTAAGGACAATGCTTATGTAATAGCTATGGACCTTAATGGAAAACAATTAGCATCAGTAGAATTTTCACAGTTTATTTCTAATTGTGCAGTTATGGGAAATTCTAACATAGTATTTGTAATAGGTGGAAGCTTAGGTCTTTCAGAAGAGGTAATAAAAAGAGCAGATTATAAGTTATGCTTTTCTAAGATGACATTTCCTCATCAGCTTTTTAGAGTTATGCTTCTTGAACAGGTTTATAGAGGATTTAGGATAATGAATAATGAACCGTATCATAAATAAATGAGGTTTTGGATAGAATTGGATATATAAATGGACGATAGGTGTGCTTTAATTTTTGCAATGAAACTTACAAAAATCTAAAGTTTGAATTTTTGTTGGGTATTTTAATTTTATTTATAGATTCTTCATTTTTCACTACTTGAGAAAATTAGAATTTGTTTTTCAGAATCTATAGCATTGAAAAAATTTTGACTAGTTGTAAAATGAAATTGAACTAATAAAAAATCCATAGTAGATTATCTGTGTTATGATTTAATCGCGAAACAAAATTCAACACGGAGGATAATCACTATGGATCATCAAAATCATAACATAGAATCACGTAAAAATAAACACTTGAATGCTAAAGAACGCTTGACTATAGAGCTACGTCTTAAAGATGGATATTCAGCGTATAAAATAGCCAAAGAGCTTAATCGTTCAATAAACACTATTCTTAATGAGATACGTCGTGGTACAACTACACAGATAAAGCAAGGCAAGCATATCAAAATGTATCTTTCAGATACTGGTGCCAATATTTACAATAGAAATCGTGAAAATTCTTGTCGTACATTTAAACGTCTAGAGTGTAGCGAGTTTATTAATTATGCTGTGGATAAGATAAAAAATCATTCATGGTCTCCTGACGCTTGTGTCGGTTACGCCCTTGCCACAGGCAAGTTTCAACGTTCTCAAATGGTTTGCACTAAAACTCTATATAATTATATTGATCTTGGGCTGTTAGAGGTTATTAATGCAGATTTGCCAATGAAGCTACGCAGAAATACTAAACCATCAAGAGTAAAAGAACACAAGAAAAAACTTGGCAGAAGCATTACTGAACGTCCAAGTGATATTGATAATCGTAAAGAATTTGGACATTGGGAAATTGATACTGTTGTTGGGCAAAAATCTAATAATGATTGTGTTCTTTTGACTATTCTTGAGCGTAAAACCAGGAATGCTATTATACAAAAAATTGAATCTAAGACTGCTGAAGCAGTTACGGGAGCACTTAACAGAATCCGTAACATATATGGTAAGCAGTTTAGTGAAGTTTTTAAAAGCATAACTGGTGATAATGGCTCTGAGTTTACTGACTTATCCACATTAGAATCTGAAATAGGTACAAAGGTATATTTCACTCATCCATATTGCTCATTTGAGAAAGGTACAAATGAACGTCATAATGGTTTAATACGCCGTTTTATCCCAAAGGGAAAACGTATTTCAGATTATAGTCAAGATGATATTGTATTCATAGAAGAATGGATGAATACTCTTCCAAGGAAAATACTAAACTATAAAACTCCAGAAGAGCTTTTTGAAATACACTTAGATGAAATCTATATAGCATAAGTAAATTCAAGCATTTAAGTCATATATAGAAATTAGTTCAATTTGTTATTGCAATTTATCTTGAAAAAATTTTTATAATTATATATAATATAATTATACTAAAATATAAGCATAAAAAATATAAATGTAAAGGTGTTGTAAATATGCGCAAAGAGGTAATTTTTAATTAAATTAACTGAATAAGGATTATTTTTAAAAGTATATGAAAAATCTTGAATAACTCAAGGTTTATTTGTGGTAGAATCAATTATTGATAATATTGATATTACCATGTTTATTTGTGTACTCTAAAAATAATTAGTATTATAATGAGCATGTTACATCTTTATTTGCAGGATAGGAAAACCGTGTTCTAAACACGGTATTTTTATGTCTATTTTTGCTATATATAGATATGGTATAAGATTTTAATTTGAATAGCTTAATCATAAGTTATATAATTAAAGTTCTATATTTTATGTTTATATTTAGGTTATATGATTATGAGGCTGTAAGTGAATTATGTTCATTTACAGCTTTTTTTGTTTAAGGAGATTATTTTGATGATTTATATATTTAAATATGAAGATTATGAAAAACAAACAAATTTTTTA
>JAAYQS010000101.1 GCA_012519155.1 Clostridiales bacterium | reverse complement strand
TGATTGAAAATAATAATGAAGTAGTAATTTCTATTAGAGATAATGGAGAACCTTTTGATATATTAGAAAGCCATAGTGAAGATAATATTCTTTCAGAAATAAAGGTTATTAGAGCTATTTCAAAAAATATAGAATATTCTAATGTATTAGGATTTAATAGAATAATGATAAGAATTTAGGAGGGGAAAAAATGAACTATTCAGATGTTTTAACAGAATGCATTAACCAAAGGAGGGAAATGTATCCACTTACACCAAGTCAGATGGGAATTTATCTAGCTTGTGTGCAAAATCCACAAGGTACAATGTATAATACTCCTTGTAGCTGCCAATTTAGAAAAGGAAAAATTAATGTAGATAGATTGATTTTAGCAATTCAAAAATCTGTCTTAAATCATGAGGTACTTAGAGCATATATTGATGATTCAACAGGAAGTCCTATGATGAAATTAAGAAAGAACATTAAAGTAGATGTTCCTGTTATTAAAACAGATGATTTTGAAAAGGCAAAAAAGGATTTCTTAAAACCTTTTGATCTTAAAAATGATTTACTATTTAGGCTTGTAATTTTTGAATCAGAAGAAGAATACATGCTTATAATGGATTTCCAACATATTATATTTGATGGAACATCATATGCTACATTATGTAAAGAAATTAAACTTGCTTATGAAGGCAAGGAACTTCCAAAAGAAGAAGTAACACAAATGGATATTGCTCTTTATGAGGAGCGTCTTGAAAACACAGAAAAATATAAAGAGTCTAAGGAATATTATGATAATATTTTTAAGGGAATTGATTTAAAATCTGAGATTATAGAGGACTTTCTAGAAAATAGTGATGATGAAAATAAGCCAAGTAAAGAATTTAGTATTTTTTTAAATGATAAACTTGAATATAAAAAAGTCAAAGAATTTGTAAATAAAATTGGAGTAACTTCAAGTACCCTATTTCTTGGTGCATATGAATATGCTGTTGCAAAATTTTCTAATCAATTTGAAACAGTTGTTTGTGCAGTATCTCATGGCAGATTTGATAGTCGTATACAAAATACAATTGGTATGTTAGTTAAAACTTTACCGCTTTATACAAATATTAATGAAGAAAGTACTATTGCAGATTTTCTTTTAAGTGTAAGGAAAAATTTAAAAGATACTGTAAAAAATGATTCATACCCTCTTGTAAAATTAACTTCTGATTATGATATTTCACCTGACATTATGTTTGCATATCAGTCAGACATACTTTCTGATTTTGAAATAGATGGAGTAAAGTTTAATTTTGAGGTACTTCCTTTAAATAGTTCAATTTCAAAGATAAATGTTAGAATATTTAAAACAGAACAAGGTTTTGAAATAAGATTTGATTATAGAAGCGATTTATATAAAGAAGAAAATATACGTTCTTTTGCAGATTCATATGTAAATATTCTTGAAGAATTTATGGAAAAAGATAAGCTTTGTGAAGTTGAGATTGCAAATAGTAAACAATTAGCTGTAATTGATAAATTCAATAAAACAGAATATTCCTATAATAGAGAAAAAACAATAATTGATTTATTTAGAGAACAGGCAAATAAAACACCTGAAAATATTGCTGTTATTTACCAAAATAAGAAAATTACATATAGGGAATTAGATAGTATTACAGAAAAACTTGCAAAATATATTGTATCATTTGGTATAAAAGCAGAGGATGCTGTGTCTATATTAGTTAATAAAAGTGAAAAAATGCCAATATGTTCTTTAGGAGTTTTAAAATCAGGGGCTGCATATGAACCACTGGATCCTACATATCCAAGTGAAAGACTTGAATTTATGATGAAAGATTCTAATGCAAAGCTTCTTATTGCAGATGAAGAATTATTACCATTAATACCTAATTATAATGGCCCTGTTTTACTTACAAAGGACATTGACAAGCTTGAAAATAAAAATGTATTATTAAATAATCCAAAACCAGAAGACTTGTTTATTCTATTATATACATCAGGTTCTACTGGAATACCAAAGGGTTGTATGATTGAACATAGAAATGTTTCAGCATTTTCAAATTGGTTTACAAGACATTTTGAATATTCAGAAAAGACAAAAGCTACTTCTTATGCAAGTTTTGGATTTGATGCAAGTGTAATGGACATATATCCTGTTCTTACAGTAGGAGGAACACTTGTAGTTATACCAGAGGATATGAGATTTGATCTTGTTGCATTAAAAAAATATTATAATGAAATTGGTATAACAAATACATTTATGACAACACAAGTAGGACGTCAATTTGCACTTATGGGAGGATTTAAAACTCTTTCAACTATAATTGTAGGAGGAGAAAAGCTTGTTAACTTTGATTTACCTAAGGATGTAGTTATAAATAATGCTTATGGACCTACTGAAACTTTGATATTTGTAACAATATTAGATATTACAAAAAAATATGAAGATATTCCTATTGGAAAAGCACTAAGTAATACAAAACTTTATGTTGTTGATAAAAATGGAAGGATGCTTCCACCTGGAGCACCAGGAGAATTATGGATTTCAGGAGAACAAGTATCAAGAGGTTATCTTAATAGACCAGATCAAACTGAAAATGTCTTTACAGCTAATCCATTTACACAGGAGAAATTTTATGAAAGAGTATATCATACAGGAGATATAGTAAGATACTTACCTGATGGTAATTTGCAATTTGTTGGAAGACGTGATTCTCAAGTTAAGATAAGGGGCTTTAGAATTGAGCTTTCTGAAATTGAAGAAATTATACGTGAATATGAAGGTATAAAAGATGCAACAGTTGTAGCTTTAGATAATCCATCTGGAGGAAAATATGTTGCTGCATATATAGTATCAGATGAAACTATAAATATTGATGAATTAAACAAATTTATTCTTGAGAAAAAACCACCTTATATGGTTCCGGCTGCTACAATGCAAATTGATAAGATTCCACTTAATGTAAATGGTAAGGTTGATAAGAAAAAGCTTCCTAAAATTAACATGTCTAAAAAAGAAAAAGATAATACTGTATCAAAACCTTTAACATTTATGGAAAAGAAACTTTTTAATATTGTTGAAAAAGTTATAGGACATAATGAATTTAATATTTCTGAAAATCTTATGTCTGCTGGTATGACCTCACTTTCTATAATAAAACTTGCAGTAGAGATTTATAAAGAATTTGGATTTGAACCTAATGTTAAAAAACTTATGAAAGGCTGTTCTATTATATCTATAGAAAATGAATTACAGGAATATATTATGAGTAGCGCTATGACTAAAAATGAAAAAAATAAACAAAAGGAACATAAGTCTGTATATCCTCTATCAAAGACACAACTAGGAGTATATTTTGATTATGTGAAAAATTTATATGGAACACTTTATAATATTCCATCGATTTTAACATTTTCAAAATCTGTTGATGCAGATAAACTAGCAGAAAGTGTAAAAAAGGTTATACTTGCGCATCCATATATACTTACAAATCTTACAATGAAAAACAATGATATAGAGCAGGTTTATGTTGAAGATCCAACTATTGAGATTCCTGTGAAGAAAGTTAGTGAAAAAAATCTTGAAAGTATGAAAAAGGAATTTGTTAAGCCGCATAATCTTATGAAAGCTCCGCTTTTTAGAATAATTGTTGCGGAAACTGAAAACAATGTTTATCTTTTCATGGATTTCCATCATATTATTTTTGATGGCTATTCACTTAATGTATTTATGAATCAATTAAAGGATGTATATGAAGGAAAGAGTATTGAAGCAGAGGATTATACATATTTTGATTATGTGGATGATGAAATAAAAGCTGAAAAAAGTGAAGAATATAGTAAAGCTGAGAAATTTTTTGAAGATATGCTTAAGGATTTTGAATCAGCGTCAGAAATACCACATGATTTAAATGGAAAAATGGAAGATGGAAGCCTTGCACAAATTTCAATGCCATTTAATATGGATAAAATTGAAGCCTTTTGCACAGAGAATAATATTACACCAGCACAGCTTTTCCTTGCAGGATCTTTTTATACAGTTTCACGTTTTATAAATAGCAGAAATGTTTATTTAAGCACAATTAGTAATGGTAGAAGTGATATACGTCTTAGAAATTGTTTTGGTATGTTTGTAAAGACACTTCCATTAGGAATAGAGGTTCAAGACACTTCAGTACTTGAATTTATTAAAAAGACTAAGGACGTATTTACAGGTTCAATAGAAAATGAAATTTATCCTTATGCTAAAATTTGTTCAAAATTTGGTTATGCACCTAATATAGTATATGAATATCAACTTGGTGTAACAGATGATTTAATTATTGATGGTAGCAAGGTTGAAAGAGATTATTTAACAATGGACACTGCAAAATTTAAAATAACTATTTGTATTGAAAGAGTAAATAATGAACCTTGTATTGTTATAAAATATAATGATGCTCTTTATAGTAAAGATTTAATGCAGACATTTTTAAAATCTGTCTTTAACACAACTAAGCATATTATTGAAAATCCAAATGAAAAAATCAGAAAAGTTTCTATGCTTGATGATAAACAAGTTAAAGAACTTGATAGTTTTGCTACATCACTTATTGCTCCTGTTGAAATTAAGCTTTTACATAAAAAATTTGAAAAGCAAGTAGAAAGGACACCTGATAAAAATGCACTTGTTGCATGTGATAAAACACTTACATATAAAGAACTTGATAATCTTGCCAATATTACTGCAAATGAACTTATTGCAAGGGGGCTAAAAAAAGGCAGTAAGGTAGTAGTTCTTCTAAAAAGAACATCTAAAGTTTTTACTACAATTTTAGGTATACTTAAGGCTGGAGGAGCTTTTATTCCTACTTGTCCTGATTATCCAAAGGATAGAATAGACAATATTATTGAAGATAGTGAAGCAGATTTTGTTGTTACAGAAGATGAACTTCTTGATGTTTATCCTAAAACAATAGATGTAAATGTTCTTCTTAGTGGTAATAATTTAGAAACACCAAATGTAGATGTTAAACCAGAGGATTTAGCTTATCTTATTTACACATCAGGTTCTACTGGTAAACCTAAGGGAGTTATGCTTAGGCATTTAGGAATATCAAATTTTGTTACATATAGTGATGCAAATATTTATGTTAAATATGTTGTTGATAATTGTAAGGCATATGGTTCTGTAACAACAATTGCTTTTGATATGTCATTAAAAGAAACAATAGCTTCATTATGTAATGGCTTAACACTTGTTTTTGCAGATGATGAACAAACAGTTAATCCTATGTCTCTTGCAAGATTTTTTAAAGAAAACAATGTAGATGTATTAAATTGTACTCCATCAAGACTTTTACAGTATATGGAACTTGACCAATTTGTAGAAGTAGTAGAAAAATGCAAAGTTGTTCTTTGTGGTGGTGAAAAATATCCAAATAAGCTTTTGGAACTTTTACGTACAAGAACAAATGCAAAGATTCTTAATACTTATGGACCTACTGAAATTACAGTTTCTTCAAATGCTAAAGATTTAACTAATGCTAATGAAATATCTGTAGGAAGACCAATTATGAATTGTATTGAACATATAGTAGATTCTGATGACAATATAATTCCAATTGGTGTTATTGGAGAACTTCTTATTTCTGGTTATGGAGTTGCACTTGGTTATAATAAGCTTCCTGAGCAGACAAGCAAAGCATTTATTGATTTTAATGGAAAGAGAACATACCGTTCTGGTGACTATGCTAAATGGACTAAAGATGGTGATGTTGTAATACTAGGTAGAAAAGATAATCAAGTTAAGTTAAGAGGATTAAGAATTGAACTTGGAGAGATAGAAAAGTGCCTTTCAAATATTGATGGAATAAAGAGTTCAACTGTTCTTATACGAAAGGTAAATAGAAATGATGCAATTTGTGCTTATTATGTAGCTGACAAAGAACTTGATACTGATTATATAAGAAATGAATTGAAAAAATCTCTTACAGAATATATGGTTCCTACTGCATTTGTTCAGCTTTCAGAAATGCCATTAACACCTAATGGTAAAATTAATACAAAGCTTTTGCCAGAACCTGAAAGTTCAGCAAATAGTAATGGTATTGCTCCATCAACTAAATTTGAAAAAATCTTTTGTGATATTTTTGCTAAAGTCTTAGAAATTGATACAGTTTATGCAAATGATAATTTCTTTGATATAGGTGGTAGTTCTTTAACTGTAACAAGAGTTATTATTTTAGCAAATAAGAATAACATAGGTATTTCATATGGAGATGTTTTTGCAAATCCTACACCTATGGCATTAGCAAGCTTTTTAACTAATGGAAAAGACAAAGATGATTTTGAAGATTTAAGTAGTTTTGATTATAGTAATATTAATAATTTATTAATTGATAATAATATTGAAAGTTTTAAAAATGGAGAAATGCAAGAAATTGGTGATGTACTTCTTACAGGTGCAGCAGGTTTCCTTGGAATACATATTCTTTATGAACTTTTAAATAAATATAATGGAAAAGTTTATTGTCTTCTTCGTAGCAAAAAGAATAATCCTGCTGAGGTAAGGCTTAACTCAATGTTCTATTACTATTTTGAGGAAAGTTTAAAAGAAAAGTATGGTGATAGAGTATTAATTTTAAATGGAGATATTACATCTAGGGAATCTTTTGATAAATTCCTTGAGTTTAATATTGATACTGTTATAAATTGTGCAGCAAATGTTAAGCATTTTTCAAAGGGTACTGATATTGAAGATGTAAATCTTTATGGAACATTAAATGTAATAGACTTCTGTAAACAAATTAACGCTAGACTTATTCATGTTTCTACCATGAGTGTAGGTGGAATGTTTGTAGGTAAGCAAGGTGATGTTACTAAACTTAAGGAAACACAACTTTATTTTGGACAACAACAAGGATCTAAATATACTCTTTCTAAATTCTTAGCAGAAAGGGCAATTCTTGAAGAAGTATCTAAAGGATTTAATGCAAAAATTATGCGTGTTGGTACACTTGCTGCAAGAAATAGTGATGGTGAGTATCAAATTAACTTTACTACAAATACTTTTATGGGTAGATTAAAATCTAATGTAATTATTGGGAAATATCCATATGATATGATAGAAATGCCATTTGAACTTTCTCCAATAGATTTTGTTGCTAAAGCAATTTTACTTTTAGCTAAAACACCAAAGAAATGTATTGTATTCCATCCGTTTAATAACCATATGCTTATGATGGGTGATTTATATATGGAAATGGATAAAATAGGATTACATTCAGTAGCAGCAGAACAAGAAGAATATGAACAAGCTCTTGAAGATGCAAAGCAAGATCCGGAAAAAGCAAAAATTCTTTCAAGTATGCTTGCTTATCAAAATATGGCACATGGTCAAAAGACATTTGCAGTTAAAAAGAGCAATGAATATACAATGCAAGTGCTTTATAGAATGGGATTCCGTTGGCCTGTAACTTCTGATGATTATATGAGACGTTTTATTAAAGCTCTTTATGGTCTTGGTTTCTTTGATTTTAATGGAAAATAGTAATAAATAAAAGATTAAAGCATTATAGTTTGTTATTTTAGCAAGCTATAGTGCTTTTTTAAAAATCAAAATTTTTCTGAGGAAAGGAGCAAAAATATCCTGAATTCTTAATTAATCAAAGTATAAGTGATAAAAGAATATAAAGCTTAATGAAGCAAATAATTGAGAACACACTTAAAAATGAAAAAAGGTGCAATGAATTAAATAAGTTTGTTATAATATAATTAAAACAAGTTAAAATAATAAATAGAAGGTGAATATATGGATTTTTCTAGTTTAGTAATAATGGAAAAGGATAAAGAAACAGGATTTATAAAAAGAGAACTTGGAAGTTTTGAAGTAGATGAAAAGGCTTTACATGTTAAAAAATTATATGTTATTGACAATGAAGTAAATCTTTACTTTGATACAGGTAAAGATGTTGAGGAATGGGAGTATTCAGCAATTTATGATTTATTTAACGAAGAAAGATTTAATGAAGCTGGATTTAAATTAGAAGAAGACTTGGATGAATATAATCCAACATTTATATTAAAATTTCAATATAAAGAGGATCATAATGATATGAAGGAGATTTTAGATAAGGCTATTGAAATGATATATGAAGAAATGGAAAATGTATTTGAAACAATAAAGGGAAAAGAAGAAGAATATAAATAGGAGGAGTTTTATGACTGAATTGAAAAAAAGAGAAGAAATAGATGATAAATATAAATGGAAATTAGATAAAATATATAAAAACTCAAGTGATTTTGATAAAGCTTTTGAAGATTTAAAAAAAGAAGCACCATCATTATTAAATTTTGCAGGAAAATTATCAGATAAAAACAACATTATAGGTTATTTTAAACTTAGTGAAAAATTAGGAAGAGAAGCAGAAAAGTTATATGTATATGCTCATATGAAATGCGATGAGGATACTCAAAATCAAGAAAATCAAGCTAGAATGAATAAAATAGATGCCTATATGGCAGAATATGCTAGTTATAGTGCATATTTTGTACCAGAAATATTAGCACTTAAAGATGGCTTTATAGAAGACCTTATAAAAAATGATAAAAATTTTAAAGAATATAAGTTTTTACTTGAAACTATTTTAAAGGAAAAGCCACATGTATTATCAAAAGAAAAGGAAGAATTATTAGCCCTAGCATCAGATTGTTTAGGTGCATCAGAAAGTGTGTATAATATGCTTACTAATGCTGATATGACTTTTGGTAAAATAAAAGATGAAAATGGCAAAGAAATAGAAATTACAGAAGGAAATTATTCAACATATATAAAAAGTAAAGATAGAGATGTTAGAAAAAATGCCTTTAAAACATTATTTCGTGAATATAAAAAGTTTGAAAACACAATAGCTACAACATTAAGTTCATCAGTAAAAACATTTAATTTTGGAGCTAATATTAGAAATTATAAAGGACCTTTAGAGGCTTCTCTTGAACCTAATAATATACCTATATCAGTATACAAAAATGCAATAAAAACAATAAACGACAATATAAAATCTCTTCATAGATATGTTGATATTAAAAAGAAGTTATTAGGACTAAAAGATATGCATATGTATGATTTATATGTTCCCATAATAGAAATACCAAAAGAGCATATAGAATTTGATGAAGCTGTAAAGGTAGCTAATGAAGCATTAAAACCTTTAGGTAAAGAATATTTAGATATATTTAATGAAGGTATTAATTCAGGATGGATTGATATATATCAAAATAGAGGTAAAAAGGGTGGAGCATATTCCTGGGGGTCATATGATACTATGCCTTATGTACTTTTAAATTACAATTATGAATTAAATGATATATCAACACTAGTTCATGAAATGGGTCATTCACTTCATTCTTATTATTCAAGAAAAAATCAAAGCTATATTTATGCAAACTATACACTATTTTGTGCTGAGGTTGCATCAACAACTAATGAAGCATTACTTATTCATTATGAAATAGAAAAGGAAAAGGATAAAAAGAAAAAATTATACTTAATTAATCAAGAATTAGAACAAATTAGAACTACAGTTTTTAGACAATTAATGTTTGCAGAATTTGAACTTTACACTCATGAAGCCTTAAATGAAGGTGAAGCACTTACAGCATCAGATTTTAATAAAAAGTGGCATGAATTAAATGTTAAGTATTTTGGACCAGACATGATTGTTGATGAAGAAATAGATATTGAATGGGCTAGAATTCCACATTTCTATTCTGATTATTATGTATATCAATATGCAACTGGATATGCAGCAGCAACAGCCTTTGCAAATTCTATTTTAGATGGAAAAGAAGGTGCTGTTGAAAAATATAAAGGTTTCTTAAAGAGGGGCGGTAGTTTATACCCAATTGATATATTAAAAGAGGCTGGAGTTGATATGACTACTCCTAAGCCTATAGAAGCTACAATAAAAAGATTTAATGAACTTTTAGATATGATGGAAGAAGAATTATAAAATAATATATATTTAGGGAGTTTGTTAATTGCAGACTCCTTAATTTATATAATGGAGGATATGGTGGAAAATATTTTTGAAAAATATAGAAATAATACTTTTAATTATTTATCTAATAGAGAAGGATTTAATTTAGAAGAAATAAAATCCAATAGTAATACTATTTGGTGTGCTACTAAAATGCAAAATAATATTTGTATTGCTTTTGCTTTCTTTTTTGATATAAATGATAAATATCAGGAGCAAGTAGTGGTAAATACTTTAAATAGTAGAGGTGTTAAATATAATCTATTTAGTGTTTTTTTAACAGAAAATAGTATGGATAATAATTTTTATAACAATAATTATTATGCAGGTAATGTAAGAGTTAATAGGATAATTTTAAATCCAATAACAAATAATATATTATATGCTGATGAATCCTATGTAAATATAGCCAATATAATTATTCAAATTAATAATCAAAATAATATTCAAAAAAATAATAAAAAAAATATCAATGGGCATAATACATATGTAACATATATATTAATAGGAGTGAATATTTTATTATATATAATTTCTGCAATTAAGGCTGGTAATTTTTTTGATATTGATATAATGACTTTATATTCTATGGGAGGAAAATTTGCATATAATATTTATCATGGTGAAGCTTGGAGGCTTGTAACTGCAATGTTTCTTCATGGTGGTATTACCCATATGTTATTTAATATGTATTCATTGTATATATTAGGCACTCAGATTGAAGTTATATTTGGTAAAGTTAAGTATTTAATTATTTATTTTATATCAGGTATAGCTGCTAATATATTAAGTTGCATAATAGCTCCAAATACATTGTCTATTGGGGCATCAGGAGCAATTTTTGGACTTTTAGGAGCTCTTGCAAGTGTTATATTTATAAATAGAAAAAGAATGTCAAAAGGGGCTGTAACAAATCTTATTGTTGTTATTTTATTAAATGTATACATTGGATTTACAGGACAAAGTATAGATAATGCAGCACATATAGGAGGTTTAGTAGCAGGAATATTAGTAAGCTTTATAATAATATTTATATATAATAAAAGAAAAGCAAAATAAGACTTAAGGAGAATATTATGAATAATAAGGTAGACATAATAGGAACATCATTTTTTTTCATAACAATAATAACAGGAATGTATAATTTGCTAGAAGGAAATGATAGC
This sequence comes from Clostridiales bacterium, assembly GCA_012519155.1. Lineage (GTDB taxonomy): Bacteria > Bacillota > Clostridia > Clostridiales > Clostridiaceae > Clostridium. The sequence continues at coordinate 42,232 of JAAYQS010000101.1, read as the reverse complement.
AAGGTTTTTAAAGCTATACTTTTATTAGCAGTATTAGCAATAAGTAAAATATTATTTAAAAAGACTTTCTTAAAAAAATCTTCAATAGGGTATATTGGAGTTATGTTTTTTTGCTTTTTATCAATATATTTGGCAAATCTGTTCGGATTTTATGGTATTAGTTACTATGATAAATTTTTACATTTAATTTCAGGTATAATGATATATTATTTGGGCATAATTATATATGTTAGTTTAAATAAAAATAGCAATTATAAAAAAGATGTATTTTTCTACTTGTTTCCGCTATTTTTTTCAATAGCCCTAGCAGGTGTGTGGGAAATATGGGAATTTACAACTGACTTAACCTTTGGTCTTAATGCTCAAAATAATAGTCTTATTGATACAATGACAGATATTATATGTGGTACAGTAGGTGCTATAATATCATTATTACTTAGTCTTAGATGGAAAATAAATGGTAAGGGTACCATAATAAATAAAATAATAAAAGAATTAGAAGAATAATTAATATTAAAAAATTAAAAAAATGAAGTACAATTATGAAAAATGATAAAAAAACCCATAAAAATAGGTAGTAATCTTAAAAAAATTAGTGTATTATTAATATTGTGTTAGATATTTATTATTTAAATGGTTAGATGTTGTATATCAAAATTATTTAAATGAGGGAGGACAAAACAAATGAATGGAAAAGAGTATGTAGAAAGCGTACTAAAAGTTGTTGAAAAAAGAAATGCAGGAGAAAAGGAATTCCAAGATGCTGTAAGAGAGGTATTAAATTCATTAATACCAGTTATCGACAAGCACCCAGAATTTGTTAAAGCAAATCTTCTTGAAAGAATTGTAGAACCTGAAAGACAAATTATGTTTAGAGTACCATGGGTAGATGATAATGGTGAAGTACATGTTAACAGAGGTTATAGAATTCAATTTAATAGTGCTATAGGACCATATAAGGGTGGTTTAAGATTACATCCATCAGTTAATGCAAGTATTATAAAATTCTTAGGTTTTGAACAAATATTCAAAAACTCATTAACTGGACTTCCAATAGGTGGAGGTAAAGGTGGATCTGATTTTGATCCTAAAGGAAAATCTGATAATGAAGTTATGAGATTCTGTCAAAGCTTTATGGCTGAATTATACAGACATATTGGTTTAGATACAGATGTACCAGCTGGAGATATTGGTGTTGGTGGAAGAGAAATTGGATATCTTTATGGATATTACAAGAAATTAAGAGGAGCTAATGACCAAGGAGTTCTTACTGGTAAGGGCTTAACTTATGGAGGAAGTCTTGCTAGAACTCAAGCAACTGGATATGGATTATCATACTTTACAGAAGAAATGTTACAAGATAACAACACAAGCTTCAAGGGACAAACTGTAGTAATATCTGGTTCAGGAAATGTTGCAATATACGCTACTGAAAAAGTTACTCAACTTGGAGGAAAAGTTGTTGCATTAAGTGATTCAAATGGATATATTTATGATGCAAATGGAATAAACTTAGATGTTGTTAAAGATATTAAAGAAGTTAGAAGAGGAAGAATTAAAGAATATCTTGATAAAGTTCCAACAGCTGAATATCATGAAGGATGCAGAGGAATTTGGACTATTAAGTGTGATATAGCTCTTCCATGTGCAACTCAAGGTGAAATAGATAAAGAATCAGCTCAAATTTTAGTTAATAATGGAGTTAAGTGTGTTTCTGAAGGTGCTAACATGCCATCAACACTTGAAGCAATTGAAGTATTCCAAAAGAATGGTGTAATGTTTGGACCAGCTAAAGCTGCTAATGCAGGTGGAGTTGCTTGCTCTGCTCTTGAAATGTCTCAAAATAGTATGAGATTATCTTGGACTTTTGAAGAAGTAGATCAAAAATTACAAGGAATCATGAAGAATATTTATAAGAATGCAAGTGAAGCTGCAAAAGAATATGGTCATGAAAATAATATTCTAATGGGAGCTAATATTGCAGGATTTATGAAAGTAGCAGAAGCTATGATGGCTCAAGGTATTGTTTAATAAGCAATTTTAAAATAGCATTTTTTATAAACAAAAATTAATTAGCTGTCGCATTGTAAGTTTTTTAACTTTTAATGCGACAGTTTTTTTCATTTGTATTAAAAACATAAAAGTGAATAAAATAATAATGTATAAATAATTAGACATATTCTTGATTTTTTTTATAAATTGCACTATATTATTAAGGAGACATTATGTTAATAAAATATGAATAAAAGAAATTAATTTACAGGTGTGGAAGCTTATGTTTACTAGCTTAAATGTATTCATAAGAAAAAAATCTCAAAATAGGAGTGAATAAAATGGGAGACGTCATTTATGGAATAACTGCTATATTTCAAATATTTATATTTATAATAACTTGTTATTATATGGTGTTAGGGATTTTTGGTGTTTACAGAAAGAAAGAACACAAGGATTATAATCCAAAAAACAAATTTGCAATGATAGTAGCTGCACATAATGAAGAAGTAGTTATTGGCAAGCTCGTAGAAAGTATGAAAAATCAAAATTATCCTAAGGAACTTTATGATATTTATGTAATAGCTGATAACTGCACTGATAAGACAGCAGAAATTGCTAGAAAGCTTGGAGCAAATGTATATGAGAGAACAAGCGAAAATGAGCGTGGTAAAGGTTATGCTCTTGAATGGATGTTTGATAAACTATTTAAACTTGATGTAAAGTATGATGCTGTATCAATATTTGATGCTGATAATTTAGTAGATAAAGACTTTTTAAAAGAAATTGATTCAAAAATGAAAGAAGGATATAAAGTAGTTCAAGGTTACATAGATAGTAAAAATCCAAATGATTCATGGATCACTACTTCATATTCAATAGCTTTCTGGTCTCAAAATAGGTTATACCAACTTGCAAGAAATAATGTAGGTTTCTCTAATCAAATTGGAGGAACTGGATTTGCAGTAGCTGTTGATACATTAAAGCAGCTTGGATGGGGAGCTACATGTCTTACTGAAGACTTAGAGTTTACATGTAAGCTTATACTAGATAATGAAAAAGTAGGCTGGGCTCATGATGCTAAAATTTATGATGAAAAGCCTTTAAAGCTTAAACAATCATGGATTCAAAGAAGAAGATGGATGCAAGGCTTTGCAGATGTTGCTTCAAGATATTTCTTTAAATTATTTAAAAAAGGCATAAAAGAAAGAAAAATGTATGTTTTAGATGCCTCTTTATATGTACTTCAACCATTTATAACATTGCTTATGGGAATTTCAGCTGTTTTAGGTTTTATTCAAGCAAGAGTTCCACATGGTGCACATATATTTTTAATTAGTGATGTTATTGGAAATATGGGATTTAAGGCATTTGTTTTATTCCAATTTATTGTAACGCCTTTAGTTCTTATTTTAGACAAGAAGGTAACCAAAAAGTTCTTTGCAATGGTAATTCTTTTAGCAACCAATATATTTGTCTTACCATATGCAACAACTATTATAAAAAATGCTTTACCAGATGTTAATGATTTTAAATTATCATTAGCCTTGTATGGTGCTAATGCAGCATTTTATTTAATATTAGTTGTAATAGCATTTATATTCTTAAATAGAAAGAGTTTCTTATTTTTCTTTAGATATTTATTCTATAGTATATATACATTAACTTGGATACCAATAACAATTCAAGGTATATTAAGAAAGAATAATAAGGATTGGAATCCTACAAAGCATGTTAGAAATGTAGAAATATGCGATGTTTAATAAATAGAATAAAAAATGTTTATAAAATAATATTGTAATGTTAATGCTTGCTATAAACTAAGGATATTTATCAAAGTTTATAGCAAGCTTTTTTCTACTTTTAAGTTTTTTGATAAAAGTTATTTTTGACAAGTAAGAAAAAAATAAGTATATTAAGAAAAGATGTAAAAAAAGTATGGAGGAGAATGTTATGGATAATAAAAATACATATGATGTAACTGATCTTACTTCTCTTGAAAAATTAGAACCAGTAAGAGTAAGACCAGGAATGTATATAGGTTCTATAGGAAGCAAAGGACTACATCATTGTATATGGGAAATATTAGATAATGCTATTGATGAAATAACTAATGGATTTGGTGACAGGGCAGTAATAACTTTAAATAAAGATAAAAGTGCAACTATTGAAGACAATGGAAGAGGAATACCTACAGGTATTCATCCTATTAAGAAAAAAAGCGGAGTAGAAATGGTATTTACAGAGCTTCATACAGGAGGAAAGTTTAATAATAAAAATTATAAGACATCTGGAGGTCTTCATGGTGTTGGTGCAGCAGTGGTAAATGCACTTTCAAAATGGGTAGAAGTGGAAGTTTATCAAAATGGTAATGCATATAGACAGAGATTTGAATATGCATATGATAAAGAATTAAAAAGAAATATGCCAGGAACCCCTGTTACTAAGCTTCAGGTTATAGGGAAAACCGATAAAACAGGTTCAAAAATAACATTTATGCCTGATGATGAAATTTTTTCTACAATAGATTTTAAATTTGATGTAATAGATGAAAGACTTCAAGAATTAGCATTCCAAAATAAAGGGATTAGATTATTTTTAATTGATAAGAGGAAAAATGAAGAAGTATCTAAAGAATACTATTCTGAGCGTGGACTTTTAGATTTTATAGATTATTTAAATGAAAGTAAGACACCTATACATCAGACACCTATACTTTTTGATGGAGAACGTGAAGTAAATAATATAAAAATGTATGGAGAGGTATGTGTACAATTTACAGATTCAACTACGGATTATATAGCAAGTTATGTAAATAATATACCAACAACAGAAGCAGGAACTCACGAAACAGGTTTTAAAACAGGAATGACAAGGGCTTTTAAGGAATGGGCAAGGAAGCTTGGAATAGTTAAAGAAAAGGATAAGGAATTTGAAGGTGATGACTTAAGAGAAGGAATGACAGCAATAATAAGAATAAAGCTTACAAATCCAGTATTTGAAGGCCAAACAAAAACTAAGCTTGGTAATAATGAAGCTTATACAATGATGAATGATTTATCATATACTAAATTTTCTGAATGGATAGAAGATAATAAAGAACTGGCTTCTAATATAATGAATAATGCTCTTCAAGCAGCTCTTAGAAGAGATAAAATAAAAAAAATAAATGATGCAGAAAAAAAGAAGGTGGGTAAAGGAACATCACCTCTTGCAGGTAAAGTTGCAGTGTGTACAATGAAAGATAATACTGTAAGTGAATTTATTGTAGTGGAAGGAGATTCAGCAGGAGGATCTGCAAAGCAAGCAAGAGATAGAAGATTTCAAACTATAATGCCTTCAAGAGGTAAAATAATGAATACTGAAAAACAAAAACTTGAAAATGTATTAGCCTCAGAAGAATTAAGACTTTTTAATGCTGCCATAGGTACAGGAACATTAGACAATTATAAAGAAGAAAATCTGAAATATGATAAAATAATAATAATGAGTGATGCTGATGTAGATGGCTATCATATAAGAACTCTTTGGATGACATATATTTATAGATATATGAGACCTCTTATTTCAAATGGTCATTTGTATTTAGCACAGCCTCCTTTATATAAGGTTTATAAATATAATAAAGATAAAGAAACATCAGTTTATGCATATAGTGATGAAGAATTAGAAAAGGCTAAAAAGAAGATAGGAAAAGGAGCACTTATACAAAGATATAAAGGACTTGGAGAAATGAATCCGGAACAGCTTTGGGATACTACTTTAAATCCAGAAACAAGAACTCTTTTAAAAGTTACTATTGAAGATGCGGCAAAAGCTGAAAGAATGATATCACTTCTTATGGGAGATGTTGTAGAACCTAGAAAGAAATATATGTATAAGTATGCAGAATTTTAAAGGAGGATTAATATGGGAAAAAAACAAATATCTAAATCTATTCCAAAGGATAATAATATATTAACTGTTGCTTTAGAAGATGCAATGCCAGATAATTATTTACCTTATGCAGTAGAAGTAGCAAAAGAAAGAGCTCTTCCAGATGTTAGAGATGGCTTAAAGCCAGTTCATAGAAGGATACTTTATGGAGCATATATGCTTAAGGCATTTCCTGACAGACCATATTATAAATCAGCAAGAATTGTAGGAGATATTTTAGGTAAATATCATCCTCATGGTGACACATCAGTATATGATGCTACTGTAATACTTGCACAGGATTTTACTACTAGAGAACCATTAATTGATGGACACGGAAATTTTGGATCAATGGATGGTGATAGTGCAGCAGCTATGAGATATACAGAAGCAAGACTCTCCAATATAGCAATGGAAATGCTTCGAGATATTGATAAAGATACAGTTGAAATGATTCCAAATTATTCAGATAGTGAACTTGAACCAAAGGTTTTACCATGTAGATACCCTAATCTTTTAGTTAATGGAACATTTGGTATTGCAGTTGGTCTTGCAACTAATATTCCACCTCATAACTTAGGTGAAGTTACAGATGGTGTCTTAGCTTATATTGATAATCCTGAAATAACAACAAAAGAATTAATGAATTATATAAAAGGGCCAGATTTACCAACTGGAGGAATACTTATTGGTACAGATTCACTATTATCAGCTTATGAAACTGGTGAGGGAAAAGTTGTATGTAGAGCTAAAACATCCATTGAAAAACTTGAAAATGGAAGAGTTGGAATAGTAATTACAGAGTTTCCTTACAAAAGAAATAAGGCAAAACTTCTTCAAACTATTTCGGAAATGACTGGAGATAAGAGGCATCAAAAGGCATTAGAAGCAATAGCTGATATTAGAGATGAATCAGATAGAACAGGTGTAAGAGCAGTTATTGAATTTAAAAAGTCGGCAGATGAAAAAATTGCAGATAAGGTATTAAAATATCTTTTTAAGAAAACTGACCTTCAATGTAACATAAGCTTTAACATGGTTGCCTTAGCTAATGGAAAACCTGAAACTATGGGATTAAAAACAATAATAATGCATTATGTTAATCATCAAAAGGATGTTGTTACAAGAAGAACTAGAAAAGAACTTGAAATAGCAGAAAAAAGATTCCACATTGTAGAAGGTTTTATTAAAGCTATTAATATATTAGATGATGTTATAAAAACAATAAGAAGTTCTAAATCTAAAAAGGATGCATGTGCAAATCTTATTAATAAATTTGATTTTACAGAAATTCAGGCTAATGCTATTTTAGAGCTTATGCTTTATAGATTAACTGGACTTGAAATTGATGTGTTTAAAAAAGAATACAAAGAATTAGAAAAGAAAATAGCAAGATTTAAAAAGATTTTAAGTGAAGAAAAGGAACTTTTAAGAGTAGTAAAGAAAGAACTTAAGGAAATAACAGATAAATATAGAAATCCAAGAAGAACAGCTATAATTGAAGATGAAAGGGAAGCAAAAATTGATTTAGATGAACTTATTGTAGTTGAAGATGTTATGGTAACTCTATCAAATGATGGCTTTATAAAGAGAATTCCAGAAAAGAATTATATGAGGTCTAATGCTAATGCAGAAGATATTGAATATAGAGAAGGAGATAGCCTTAAATTCTTATTTAAATCTAATACCAGAGATAATATATTATTATTTACAAACAAAGGAAATATGTATAAATGCAAAGGCATAAATATTCCTGAAGGCAAGTGGAAAGAAAAAGGTGAAAGAATTGATACAATTATAAAACAAATTAATTTAGATGAAGAAATAATTGTAAGTGCAATTTCTATGACTACATTTAATCCACAAGTATATCTTCAAATTGTAACTGATAGTGGTAATATAAAGAAAACTTCTTTAGATAAGTTTGATACAAATTATGGTAAGCTTCAAGCCACTAAGCTTAGAGATTCAGAAGAAGTTATTAGTGTTAATGTATTTGATGAATCAAAAGAATTTATTAAGGTAACAACTAAGAAAGGCTTAGAATTTACACTTCAAATGCCAGAACTTGTTGATATGGCTAGAAATATTCTTGGAATTCAATTATTTGATTTAGGTGATAATGATAAAGTAGTTAATATAGAATATTCAGATAATATGGAGTATTGTGAATTTACAGTAGGAATAAGTAATGTACGTGGTAAAAATTGTTTAAAGTGCATTTCGAAGTTAACTAAAAACAATAAGTCAGCATCAACAGATTCTCTTAGCCAATTACTTATGTTTACTAATAAAGGCAAAGTAATAAAAATAAAATCATTTATAATTGAAAATGCAATTAAGGATGGCATAATATTAGAGGATATTGTATCTACAATAGAAAAAGATGAAAAGGTAATAGCTATATATTCTATAAAAGAATATACAGAAAATTATTATGTTTTTACTTTTACAAAGGATGGTTATATAAAGAAAACTTCTCTTAAGGATTATGAAGGCGAATATTTAGCTGCTCAAACTCATAAATTTAAGCAAGAAAAGGATGAAGTAGTAGAAGTTAAAATAGCTGATGGAATTTCATCACAGGTTTTAATGTTTACTAAGAAGGGAATGGCAATAAAATTCCCTGCAATAAATGTAAATCCAATGGGGAAAATAGCATCAGGTGTTACAGGAATAAGCTTAAAAGAAGGAGATTCTGTTATTTTAGGTGATGTATTAAATACATCTTTAAATGACAATAATAAAAATGAAATAGCTGTAACTTTATTACATGGTAGTTTAAAATATAAATTAGTTTCAAAAAATAAAAAGGAAAAAGAAATTTTGGCTTCAGATATAAAAATGCAAAATAGAGCAGGACGTGGAAGTAGTGTAATGCTTATTGGTTTTGATGATGAAGTTAAAAAAGCATATATAATATAATTAATGAGGTGATAAATATGGCAAAAAATAAAAAAGTAGCAGTTTTTCTTGCAGAAGGTTTTGAAGAGGTAGAAGCATTAACAGTTGTAGATGTGTTAAGAAGACTAGACATTCATTGTGATATGGTAAGTATTAAAGAAGAATATGTTAAAGGAGCACACAATATTTTAGTAAAGGCTGATAAAGTATTAGATGATGATATTAAAGATTATGATTTAATTACACTTCCAGGGGGGATGCCAGGAAGCACTAATTTAAGAGACAGCCAAAAAGTTATAGAAGCAGTACAATATTTTAATGAAAATAATAAATATATTGCAGCTATTTGTGCAGCACCTATAGTTTTAGCAAAAGCTGGAGTAATAAAAGGCAAGAACGTTACATCATATCCAGGTTTTGAAGAGGAATTATCAGAAGGAAATTACATATCTTCAGAAAATGTTGTTGTTGATGGAAAAATGATAACAAGCAGAGGCCCTGCAACTGCATTGGCTTTTAGCTATAAAATAGCAGAAGAGTTAGGTGCTGATGTTAAAGATTTAAAAGAAGGAATGATGTACAACTTTTTAATTAATAATTAATCTTTAATTAACCGTAGTTATAAGTTATAAAGGAAAAAATCTTAAATAAGAAAATAATTGTGCCAAACTAAAAAATAGGTGATTAAATATTGAAAGAAAATTGGATAGTAATAAATAGAAAAACAAAATTTGAAAATTTAAAGAAGAATTTTAATATGCCTGATCTTACTTTGAGGTTATTAGCTAATAGAGATATTTCATCAAAGGAAGAAGCTGAAAAATTTTTAAATGGAACAGTAAATGATTTGTATGATGGATTTCTTATGAAGGATATGCATAAAGCTGTAGATATCATAAAAGATGCTATAGATAGTAAAAAGAAAATTATAATATATGGCGATTATGACTGTGATGGTGTATGTAGTACAACAATTCTTTATAAAACATTAAGTGAATTTAATGCCAATTTTTCATATCATATTCCAGATAGAGAAGCTGAAGGTTATGGAATGAGTATTGATAGAATACAAAAGCTTTATGATGATGGATGTGAAGTTATATTAACATGTGATAATGGAATATCAGGAATTGAAGAAGTTAAATTTGCAAAAAGTTTAGGTATCACTGTAATAGTGACTGATCACCACGATATTCCATTTATAGAAAATAAAGAAGGTAGAATTCCTATAATTCCAGAAGCTGATGCAGTAATAAATCCAAAGCAACAAGATTGCAATTATCCTTTTAAAGATTTATGTGGTGCTTCTGTTGCATTAAAATTTTCAATATGTCTTGCAAAATCTTTAAATAAGCAATTAAATTGTATTGAAGAATTGATACAATTTGCATCATTAGCTACAGTATGTGATGTGGTAGATTTAAAAGATGAAAATAGGATTATTGTAAAATCTGGACTTAAGCTTATACAAGACTCGCAAAATAAAGGGCTTATTGCTCTTAGAAAAGTAACGGGAATGGATGGAAAAACCATAGGAGAATATACATATGGTTTTGTATATGGACCATGTATAAATGCTACTGGCAGGCTTGAAATAGCAGATTATGCTTTAGAACTTTTTGTTACAAGTGATGAAAATAATGCAAATAAATTAGCAAGTAAACTTCATAAATTAAATATTGAAAGACAAGAAATTACTACTGAAAGTTTGGAAAAGGTTAAATATAAACTTGAAAAAGAACTTAAGGATGAAAAGGTAATTGTAGTTTATGAACCTACTATTCATGAAAGTATAGTTGGAATTGTTGCTGGAAGAATAAGAGAAAAATATAATCTGCCTACAATTGTTTTAACTAAAGGAAAAGATATGATAAAAGGTTCAGGAAGAAGTACAGAAAATTATAATATGTATGAAGAACTAAATAAGTGCAAAAAGCATATATATAAATTTGGAGGGCATCCAATGGCGGCTGGTCTTTCCGTAAAAGAAGAAGATTTTTTTAATTTTAAAAAATCATTAGTTGAAAATTGTCCTTTAACAGATAAGGATATAATTCCAGTTATAAAAATAGATTCACCTATGGCAATTAGTAATATAAACGAAAATATTATAGAACAAATAGAAAAATTAAGACCCTTTGGAAAAGGTAATCCAAGTCCTCTTTTAGCCGATAAAAATATAAGAGTTTCAAGAGTGTACTTTATGGGTAGTGAAAAGAAATTTATGAAATTTAGATTTAATGCAAAAAATCTAAATGGATACATAGAAGGTGTTAATTTTTCGCAATATGATTTATTTAAAGAAATGTATACAAATAAATTTGGCAATGAAGCCTTTTTAAAACTTCAAGATACGGGATATTCTAATTTTAATATGAGTATAGTATATTATCCTAGTATTAATGAATTTAATGGAAATAGAAATATTCAACTAAATATAAAGAATTTTAGAATAGAGTAAAAATTACTGCGTAATAAATCAATTTATTGCGCAGTAATTAATTTTATGGTGCCTTTATTTTAAATTTTGTTCGTATTGAGCAACCATTTTTTTACCATTTCTCCACCAACGCTTCCGCATTCTTTAGAAGAAAGGTTTCCATTGTAATCACTAAATTTTACATTTAATTCATTTGCAACTTCGTTTTTTAATTGATTTAATCCAGCTTTAGCTTCTGGAACTAATACTTTTGAATATGATTGATTTTGTGAAGATGCATTTGATTGCATGTTTGAATTTTGATTGTTTGAATTTGTCATATAAATCATCTCCTTTTTTGTTACACTATTATTTTGTCGAAATTTTGCTGTTATATGTTATTTAATTAGAGGTATAATAGGAAATATATTCTTTAATATAAATAGAATACCTTGATAAGATTTTTTAAGAAGTTATAATTAAAATTATGAAAGAAAAGTTTAGGAGTGATATTTTTTGGATAAATATAAGATAATAATGACAGGTGGAGGTACAGCAGGTCATGTTACACCTAATTTGGCATTAATTCCGAGTCTTAAAAAGAAAGGATTTGAGGTTAAATATATTGGAAGTAAAGATGGTATAGAAAAAGATATTGTAAATAATAATAAGATACCTTACTATGGAATATCATCTGGTAAACTTAGACGATATTTTGATATAAAAAATTTTTCTGATCCATTTAAGGTTATAAAGGGAGTTTTTGAAGCAAGGAAGGTTCTTTCAAAAGAAAAGCCTGATGTAGTATTTTCTAAAGGAGGTTTTGTTTCAGTTCCAGTAGTAATTGCAGCATCAATGAAGGGAATACCTGTAGTAGCTCATGAATCAGATATGACACCTGGACTTGCAAATAAATTAGCATCTCCTTTTTGTGATAAATTATGTGTTACATTTAGGGAAAGCTTAAAATATATAAAACATAACAAGGGTGTATTAACAGGAAGTCCTATAAGACAAGAAATACTTAATGGCTCAAAATTACTTGGATTAAAATATTGTAATTTTGATGGTAAGAAAGAAGTATTATTTGTAATGGGAGGAAGTCTTGGTTCTAAGGTTATTAATGAGGTTATAAGAGAAAATTTAAATGAACTCCTAAAAGATTTTGATATAATTCATATTTGTGGTAAAGGAAATGTAGATGGAGCTTTAAAAAATAAAGCTGGTTACAGACAATTTGAATTTGTAGGAGAAGAACTTCCGAATCTTATGGCAGCTGCTGATTATATAATTTCAAGAGCAGGTGCAAATTCTATTTTTGAATTTTTAGCTTTAAATAAACCTACACTTTTAATTCCATTATCAAGGAAGGCTAGCAGAGGTGACCAAATTCTTAATGCTAATTCATTTAAAAATGAAGGATATGCATTAGTAATGGAAGAGGAAGAAATAAATAATGAATCTTTTATGAATAAAATTAAAGAGCTTAAAAGCAAAAAGAAGGATTTAATATCTAATATGAAAAACAGCAAATCAAAAGTAGGAAATGAAGCAGTGTTAGATACAATTATGTCTGCAATAAAAGAAAAAAAATAAAATTTTAAATTCGGAATTAATTATTTTAATTAATTCTGTTTTTTTATAAAAATACTAAGGTAAATTAAAAAGATTATATATACTACATATATATTGTTAACAAAATGTTAATTGTCAGAAAATTTTCATTATTGGAAATTTGATTTTAATATGCAAATTTCCTTGCAAAATAAAATTACTGATATATAATTAATACTGTAGGCAAAAAGTTAACAACAAATCCATGTTAACTTTTTAACAAAGTCTAAAATTGTTAGCTCTATAAAATTTAATATATTTTGAAAGTGGGGTTTACGTAATGAGAAAAATGAAAACTATGGATGGTAATACTGCAGCAGCTCACGTGTCTTATGCATTTACTGAAGTTACTGCAATATATCCAATCACACCATCTTCACCAATGGCAGAACACGTTGATGAATGGGTGGCACAAGGAAGAAAGAACATTTTCGGACAACCAGTAAAGGTTATGGAAATGCAATCAGAAGCAGGAGCTGCTGGTGCAGTTCATGGTTCACTACAAGCAGGTGCTTTAACAACAACTTATACAGCATCTCAAGGTTTATTATTAATGATACCAAATATGTATAAGATATCTGGTGAATTACTTCCAGGAGTATTCCATGTATCTGCAAGAGCTTTAGCTACATCAGCTCTTAATATTTTTGGTGATCACCAAGATGTTATGGCTACAAGACAAACTGGTTTTGCAATGCTTGCAGAAGGATCAGTTCAAGAAGTTATGGATTTATCAGCAGTAGCACACTTAAGTGCTATTAAATCAAGAGTTCCATTTTTAAACTTCTTTGATGGATTCAGAACATCACATGAAATTCAAAAAATAGAAGTTTTAGAATATGATGAATTAGCTAAATTACTTGACTGGGATGCAGTTAAAGAATTTAAGAAGAGAGCTTTAAACCCAAATCATCCAGTAACAAGAGGTACTGCTCAAAATGCTGATATCTACTTCCAAGAAAGAGAAGTTGTTAATAAGTATTATGAAGCTGTTCCAGATATTGTTGAAGGATATATGGCTGAAATTACTAAATTAACAGGAAGAGAATATCACTGCTTCGATTACTATGGTGCACCAGATGCAGATAGAGTAATCATTGCTATGGGTTCTGTAACTGATGTTTGTGAAGAAACTATTGATTACTTAATGTCAAAGGGAGAAAAAGTCGGTGTAGTTAAAGTAAGATTATACAGACCATTCTCAATAGAAAAATTATTAGCTGCAGTTCCAAAGACTGTTAAGAAGATTGCAGTTTTAGATAAGACTAAAGAACCAGGAGCAGCTGGTGAACCATTATACTTAGACGTTAAGGATGCATTCTATGGTACAGAAAATGCTCCAGTTATCGTTGGTGGTAGATTTGGTTTAGGTTCTAAGGATCCAAATCCAGGACATATTGCTGCAGTTTATGCAAATCTTGCAAAGGCTGAACCAAAGAATGGATTTACACTTGGAATCAATGATGATGTTACAAATACATCATTAGAAGTAACAGAAGATATAGATGCTACACCAGAAGGAACTACTGCTTGTAAGTTCTGGGGTCTTGGATCAGATGGTACTGTTGGTGCTAACAAGAGTGCTATTAAGATTATTGGTGACCACACTGACATGTACGCTCAAGGATATTTCTTCTATGATTCTAAGAAATCAGGAGGAATTACAGTTTCTCACTTAAGATTTGGTAAGAAACCAATTAAGTCACCATACTTAATAAACAAAGCAGATTTCGTATCTTGCTCAAACCAATCTTATGTATTTAAATACAACGTATTAGAAGGATTAAAACCAGGATCAACATTCCTTTTAAATACAATCTGGTCTCCAGAAGAAGTAGAAACTCATTTACCAGCAGCTTATAAGAGATATATCGCAAATAACGATATTAAATTCTACACAATAAATGCTGTTAAGATAGCTCAAGAAATCGGACTTGGTGGAAGAACTAACATGATAATGCAATCTGCATTCTTCAAATTAGCTAACATTATTCCAATAGATGATGCTATTAAATATCTTAAGGATTCAGTTGTAACTTCTTATGGTAAGAAGGGACAAAAGGTTGTAGACATGAACAATGCTGCTATTGATCAAGGTGTTCAATCTTTAGTTAAGATAGAAGTTCCAGAAGCTTGGAAGACAGTAGCTGACGAAGCTCCAGTTGAAATTAAACATGCTTCTCAATTTGTAAAAGATGTAGTTATCCCAATGAACAGATTAGAAGGAGATAATCTTCCTGTATCTGCATTCACTCATATGCCAGATGGTACTTTCGAAGCTGGTACTGCTGCATTTGAAAAGAGAGGAATAGCTATAAATGTTCCAGAATGGAATAGCGATAAGTGTATTCAATGTAACCAATGTTCTATGGTCTGTCCACATGCTGCTATTAGACCATTCTTAGTAAATGAATCTGAAAAAGCTAATGCTCCAGAAAGTGCTAAGATAGTAGATGCTAAGGGATTAAAGACTGATGAAAAATTATACTTTGCAATGGGTATAACTCCACTTGATTGTTCTGGTTGCGGAAACTGTGCTCTAGTATGTCCAGTTGATGCTTTAGAAATGAAACCAGCAGAAAGTCAAAAGGATCAAGCAGATGCTTGGGATTACTTAATATACGATATAACAGACAAGAAGAACCCACTTGCTAAAGATTCAGTAAAGGGTAGCCAATTTGAAACACCACTTCTTGAATTCTCAGGAGCTTGTGCTGGTTGTGGAGAAACTCCATATGTTAAGCTTGTAACTCAATTATTTGGTGATAGAATGATGGTAGCTAATGCTACAGGATGTTCTTCAATTTGGGGAGGTTCTGCTCCTTCAACTCCATATACTAAGAACAAGAAAGGTCATGGACCAGCTTGGGCTAACTCATTATTCGAAGATAATGCTGAATATGGATTAGGTATGTTCTTAGGAGTTAAAGCTCAAAGAGAAACTTTAGCTGAAAAAGTTAAAGCTGCAGATTTAAGTGGAGATGCAAAAGCTGTTGCTGATGAATGGCTTGCAAATATGAACGAAGGTGAAGGTACTAGAGACCTTGCTGATAAGTTTGAAGCTGCACTTGAAAAAGATGGATCAGATGCTGCTAAGGCTATATTAGAAGATAAAGACTTATTCGTTAAGAGATCTCAATGGATCTTCGGAGGAGACGGATGGGCTTACGATATCGGATACGGCGGTGTTGACCACGTTCTTGCTTCAGGTGAAGATGTAAATGTACTTGTACTTGATACAGAAGTTTACTCTAACACTGGTGGACAATCTTCTAAATCTACTCCAACTGCTGCAATAGCTAAATTTGCTGCAAGTGGTAAGAAGACTAAGAAGAAAGATCTTGGTATGATGGCAATGAGCTATGGATATGTTTATGTTGCTCAAATTAACATGGGTGCTAACAAGGCTCAAGCTCTTAAAGCAATAGCTGAAGCTGAAGCTTATAAAGGACCATCATTAATCATTGCTTATGCTCCATGTATAAACCATGGTATCAGAATAGGTATGGGTAAGAGCCAAGAAGAAGCTAAGAGAGCTGTTGAATGTGGATATTGGTCAATGTACAGATTCAACCCAGAATTAAAGGCTGAAGGACAAAACCCATTCAAGTTAGATTCTACTAAGGAACCTAAGGCTGACTTTAAGGAATTCTTAATGGGAGAAGTTAGATACTCTTCACTTGCTAAGATGTTCCCAGAAGCTGCAGATGCTTTATTTGAAAAGACTAAGAAAGATGCAGCAGAAAGATTAGCTGGATATATTAAATTAGACGAAGGTAAATAATTTTAGATACGGATATTAAAAACTAATCATAAAAATAAAAACTAATCATTTAAAGATCGTATTTTAGAAGAGAAATTTTCTAAAATGCGGTCTTTTTTTAATTATTAATTAGTTGTAGTTAAAGCGCTGAAGAATAGAAAGCTTATAGAAGCTAATAAATTGGATCACAATAATAATATTAAAAAAAATTCTTTTATTTTATGATAAAAAAGGTTAGAATATTATCATAATAATATTATTTTAAGGAGGCGCTTTATGGCTAAAGATAAGTGTTCATGTAATTCAAAAAATCATCATCATGACCATGACTGTAATTGTAATCATGATCATCATGACCATCATCATGATGAAAATTGTAATTGTGAAGATGAAGGATTTGGATCAGTTCAATATGAAGATGAAAATGGAAATGTTATAGATTATCCTATAGTTGACTGCTTTTCTGTTGAGGGAGTTGAATATGTATTAATTCAAGATGTTGATGATAATTCAACTTTCATGTTAAAGGTTGATGGAGAAGAATTAGTTAATCCAACAGATGAAGAATTTGATAGAGTTACAAAGATTTATTACGAAGCTGAAGAATAAAAAAAGAGACTACCATATATTTTTTGTGGTGGTCTCTTTATGATTAAATAACATTTACAATATATAAAAATAATGCTATATTTTTAATGAAGAGCTTTTTGGTGAGGTGATAGGAAATGCAGTATGCTGATTTACATATTCATTCTACATATTCAGATGGTTTGTTTACACCTGAACAAATAGTTGATTTAGCAAAGAAAAAAGGTATAAAATGCATTTCAATAACAGATCACGACACTATAGCTTCTCAGTATATAACAAAAGAAAAAATTGCAAACATAGAAATTATACCAGGTGTAGAATTTAGCACTGAATATGATGACATGGAAATACATGTTCTTGGATACTTTATAGACATAAATAATCCTATTCTTATAAAAAATATAAATAGTATACAGGAAAAAAGAAGAGAGAGAGCTGAAAAAATCTTAAAAAAACTTAAGGATATAAATATAGATATTAATATTCAAGATATTAAAAGTAATAATAATACATCCTTTGGAAGAGGCAATATAGGTTCTGCCATAGCTGAAAAAGGTTATGCTAAAAATTATAAAGAAGCTTTCCTTAGATATTTAGATAAGGGAAAGATTGCCTATGTTAAGGGTGAAAAGCTTAATTATAAGCACGTTTTAAAAATAATTAGAGAAAGTGGAGGTATTTCTGTTCTTGCTCATCCAGGTAAAATATACAGAAAAATGTCACTTGAACAATTAGTAAAGGATTTTAAATGTGCTGGTTTAAATGGTATTGAGGTATATCATGCCAGTCATAGTAGTATTCAGCGAAATGCTTTCTATAATCTTGCATTAAAGCATAAGCTAATTATTACAGGAGGTAGCGATTTTCACTACAGTACAAGTAAAAATTGTATTATTGGGGATTATGGGATAGATGAAAATTTGTTATATAAATTTAAAAAATTAAGTATATATAAATAATTAATGGAGGCCAAAGATGGAATATTCAAGAAAAGCTAAAAATATTAATCCTTCTATTACATTAGCTATAACAGCAAAGGCAAAGGCATTAAAAGCACAAGGTGTTGATGTAGTAAGTTTTGGTGCAGGAGAACCAGATTTTAATACTCCAAAAAATATAATTGATGCAGCTAAAAAGGCGATGGATGAGGGAAAGACAAAATATACTGCAGCATCAGGTATAATTGAGTTAAAAGAAGCATTATGCAAAAAATTTAAAGAGGATAATAATTTATCATATAATACATCTAATATAATTATTTCAACTGGAGGTAAGCAAGCTCTTGCAAATGCTATGTTTGCAATATTAAATGAAGGAGAGGAAGTTTTAATACCAGTTCCATATTGGGTAAGCTATCCTGAACTTGTAAAACTTGCAGGTGGAAATCCAGTATTTGTTGAATGTAAAGAAGAAAATGATTATAAATTTACTATAGAAGCTTTAGAAAAAGCTACTACTAAAAAAACAAAAGCAATTGTTATTAATAGCCCTAACAATCCAACAGGAAGTATATATTCAGAAAATGAATTAAGAGAGATTGCAGAATTTGCTAAGAAACACGATTTAATAATAATATCAGATGAAATGTATGAAAAACTAATATATGATGGAGAAAAGCATATAAGTATTGCAAGCCTTTCAGAAGATGCTTACAATAGAACAATAATAGTTAATGGATTTTCTAAAGCTTTTGCAATGACTGGATGGAGACTTGGATATTCAGCTGCTAACGAAGAAATTACAAAGCTTATGTCAAGTATTCAAAGTCATATGACTTCAAATGCAAATTCAATAACCCAATACGCAGCAGTAGAAGCATTAAATGGACCAAAAGATGCATCAAATGATATGGTTAAGGAATTTGAAGAAAGAAGAAATTATATGACAAATTTAATTGACAATATTGAAGGCTTAAGCTACATAAGACCATCAGGTGCATTTTATGTAATGATTAATATAAAAAATTGCATTAATAAATCACTTAATGGTGAAACAATAAAAGATTCTATGGATTTTTCAAAGATGTTACTTGATGAGGAAAAAGTGGCAGTTATTCCTGGTGCTGCTTTTGGACTTGAAAATTACATAAGATTATCATATGCTACATCAAAGGATATGATAGGTGAAGGATTAAAGAGAATAGAATGTTTTACAAAGAAATTAAAATAAAAATGTGTTAATATTTTTTTAAATATATGCATTTTTATAGAACTAAATAAAAAATTTATTTAAACTTAGGTATAGAGTAGAATTTATACCTAAGTTTTTTTATATATAATAATTTAAAATAGCTTAGTTTTTTCCATTATATTTGTTATTCTTTTTAAATATTATATAATATATTTATAATGGAGGAGATAAAATGGAAAGATTAGCTTTATTTGATGTGGATTTTACAATCACCAAAAAAGAAACTCTTATGCAGCTTTATATATATACATTAAAAGAAGATAAAAAGAATATAAAATATCTTCCACGTGCATTATTTAGCGGTCTTATGTATTTGTTAAAGATTTATGATGAAAAAAGAGTTAAAGAAAATTTTCTAAAATTTCTAGATAATATGGACGAAAATGAAATAAGGAAACTTACAAATGGATTTTATAGAAAGTCCTTAAAAGGTATTTTATATAAGGATGGCTTAAAAATGATAAAAAAGCTGAAGAAGGAAGGATATAAGGTTTACCTTATTTCTGCATCACCTGAATTTTATCTTAATGAATTATATGATATTAAAGAAGTTGATAAAATAATAGGAACAAGATTTTCCTTTAAAAATGGAAGATTTACAAGAAAGATGTATGGAGCTAATTGTAAAGGGCAAGAGAAAGTTAAAAGATTAAAGGAAGTAATAGAAAGAGAGCATATGAAAGTTGATTTTAAAAATTCATATATGTTTTCAGATTCCTTGTCAGATAAACCACTTCTTGATTTAGTAGGAAATCCATATCTTATTAATTATAAAGGAAAAAGCAAATATAAAATATTAAATTGGAAATAATACAATTTTACAGGGGGTAATAATATGAAAAAAGTATATATAAAAAATGGATTGCCAAGGAACATAGAACAATTTGAAAATGAATGTAAGGATGGAAAAATAATTTACGAAGTAATAAGAATTACTAAGGGAAAGCCGTTATTTTATGAAGCACATTATGATAGATTTATTAATTCGTTAAAATTAAGTGGATCAAATTTTACTATGACAAAGGAATGGTTTAGAAAAAATATAGAAATGCTAGTTAAGGAAAATAAATTATTGTCCGAAAATATAAAGATAACATACAATTTATCAACTGGTGACTTATTGCTTTTTTTAATAGAGCATAAATATCCTACATTAAAAATGTATAGTGAAGGGGTAGAATGTATTTTATATTTTGGTGAAAGAAATAATCCAAATGCTAAAGTCATAGATAATAATTTTAGACCAAAGGTTAATGCTGAAATTGAGAGACGTGGAGCTTTTGAGGCTATACTTGTAAATAGATATGGTGTAATTACAGAAGGAAGCAAATCCAATATATTTTTAATAAAAGATAATAAATTATATACATCTAAAGTTGAAAATGTGCTTCCAGGTGTTACTAGAACAGAAATTATAAAAATGGCAAAGGAAAATAACATTGAGGTTATTGAAGAAAATATTAATTATACAACACTTCCAAGTTATGATGCTATGTTTATTAGCGGTACATCACCACATATTTTACCAATAAATTCTGTAGAGGGGCATAAATTTAACTGTAAAAATGAGCTTTTAAAGAAGTTAATTAATTTATTTAAAGAAAAGAGAAATGAATATTTTCTGAATTTCAAGTAAATTATTATATATAATTTGTTTTGGGTAGCAGATTAAAAGTGTTTTTAAATAATTATGGTATAAGGAGGGTTTGGTATGGAATATATATACGAAGGTAAAACAAAGAAAGAATGTTTGGAAAAAGCTTCAAAGGAATTGGGAATTAGTGAAGACAAAATAAAATACACAATTAAAGAAGAAAGTAAAGGCTTATTTTCTAAAAAGTGCAAGATATCTGTAGAATATGATGAAGTACAAAAAGATGACAATAAATCCTCAACTAATGATATGGAAGATAAAAAAAATACAAAAGAAAAAGGTGAAGAAGTTAAAACAACTTCTTCTGAAATTATTTTAGATGAAAATGATATAAATGAATATGAATTATATTTTGATGTTGATATAAATATATTAGTTAATGGCAAAAAGGTAATTAACGGTACAAAGGTTACATCAAAGGATAAAATTACATTTTCAACTGAAAAAATAAAGGCAGAAAGAAGTATAAATATTGAAGTTGAACCTAATAAGGTAACTGTTACAACAAAGTATCTGCCAGAATATGTTGCAAAAATATATTGTAGAAAAATAAATGGTAATAACCTAAGAGTTAAAAAGAAAATGGAAGAAGGAAGAAAACCACCACTTTATACAAGGGATCAGATACTTAAGTTACTTGAAAAAAAAGGAGTAAAGTTTGGAATTAAGAAAGATGCCTTAAATAAAGTAACTAAAGAATATAATGTTTCTGATCTTGTTATTGCAGAAGGAAGACCTGTTATAGATGATGAAAATGATACTTTAAAATTACTTTTTGATAAGCCTAAAAAAAGAATTAATGATAATTCAAAGGAAACAATAGATTACAGAAATAGTACATTTATAGCTAATGTTTGTGCAGGAGATGAAATTGCACAAATAATTATAGGTAAAGAAGGACAAAATGGAGTAGATGTTTTTGGTAATGAAACACCAAGAAAATTAAAAAAGACTCTTGATATTAAACCTGGCCAGGGAGTAAAAATAGAAGGAAATTCTTTTTATTCTTTGATAGATGGACGACCTAATATTAAAGGTGGTATGCTTCATGTTCATAAAGTACTTCAAAATCCAGGAGATGTAGATTTGAAGTCTGGAAATATTAAATTTTCTGGAGATGTAACTATTAATGGAAGCGTTAAAGAAGGAATGACTGTTGAATGTGGTAACACATTAGAAATAAGTGGTAGCGTTGAACAGGCAACAATAAAATCCCAAGGAGAAACAAAAATACAGGGAAGCATAATAGGATCTGAAATTATTGTTGGGGCTAAAAATCTTGAAAAGCAAAATTATATAGAAGCCTTAGAAGATTTTAAGGAAGATATGGAAAATCTTGTTCTCGTAGTTATGGATGTAAAAGAAAGAAATTTACTTGGAGCAGATAAAACTGATGGACAAATAGTTAAAATTTTGCTGGAGACTAAGTTCAAAGCTATTCAAAGAAAAGCATTAAAGGTTTTTAATGGACGAGGTGGAAAAAACTATGTGAATATATGTAATTTTATACGAGGTAAAATTATAGGAGCAGGACCTTTAAAAATTAAATTTACAAGTGAACTTAGTGAATTTATTAGCTGGCTTGATGAAGAAATAAAGCCACTTAAGGGGGATATATTTATTCCTATAGATATACATGTTATGTATATGCAAGATTCTAAAATTCAAGCTACAGGTACAGTTTACATAGATGGAAAAGGGGAATATGTTACTGATATAGAAGCAAAGAAGGATGTTATTTTTACTAGAGAAGGATCTGTAGCTAGAGGTGGCAGTATAAAAGCTAAAAATATAAATGCAAAGGTTGTAGGAAGTGCAGCAGGTGTTACAACAGAGTTGAGGGTTCCAAAGACTGGAAATATAACAGCAGATGTGGCATATCAAAATACAACATTCTGTTTTGGTGAAATGAAATATGTTTTAGATAAGGCATCAAAGGGTATAAAGGCATATGTAGATAATAAAGGCGAAATAGTTGTAGATAAGCTATTGCTTTAGGAGGAATCAAGTATGGATGAGAAAGAGATAAAAATATTAATATTTGGAGTAGCTGGTGAATATTATGCTACAGATATTAGAGATGTTGAGAGAATTTTAGGATTTGAAAAAACAACACCTATGCCAGATGCACCTAGATTTATTGAAGGGGTTATTAATTATGAGGATGAAATACTTCCTATAGTAAATCTTGAAAAGAAATTTAAACTTAAGGAAACTAATAATGCAGAAGCTAAAAAAATAATATCAATAAAAAGGGAAGAAAAGAAATTTGGAATAGTTGTAGAAGATGTTTATGAAGTTAGAGATGCTAATACAGATTCTTTTGAAAATCCACCAACAATTGCCATAAAATCAGCTCAAAAATATATTAAAGGGTTAATAAAGTTAGATGGAAAAATAATAATCTTATTAAGTCTAACTGATCTTTTAACAGAGGAAGAAGAGGAAATTATTTTCTCTGAAAAATAATTTATGGCTAATGAGGTAAGGGTAGGAATTGGGGATTTAAATGTAGTAGAAAATCCAGGCAAAATAATGACAATAGGCCTTGGTTCATGTATTGGGATATTTTTATATGATAGAAGAATTAAGGTTGGAGGACTTTCTCATATAATGTTGCCTGATAGTACTCAATTTTCAACAGTAACAAATCCTATGAAATTTGCTGATCTTGCAATTCCTATGTTGTTAAAAAAAATGCAAGATATGGGCTGTTTTAAAAATAATATTGTTGCAAAGATTGCTGGTGGAGCTTCAATGTTTAAATTTGGAGGCTCTAGTGCATCTAGTGATATAGGTAGACGTAATTGTGAAATGGTTAAACACATATTGAAAGATAAGGAGTGTATTCCTATTTTGTCAGAAGAAACTGGAGGTAACAAGGGAAGAACTATGATTGCAAATGCAGAAGATGGTACAGTTACTATTAAAGTAATTGGACAGGAAGCATTTACAATATGAGAGGTGATAATATGCTAGAGATTGTAAAAGTAATAGTAGTAGATGATTCAGCTTTTATGAGAAAAGTAATATCTGATATGGTTGAATCTAGAAGTAATTATAAAGTAGTAGCAAAATTTAAAAATGGTCAAGAACTTATAGATAATATTGATAAGTATAATCCTGATATTGTAACTTTAGATATTGAAATGCCTGTTTTAAATGGAATTGAAACACTGAAAAAAATGAAATATTTACATAAAATGTATCCTGTAATAATGCTTAGTAATCAAACATCTAAAGATTCTATACATACAATTGAATGTTTAGAATTAGGTGCTATAGATTTTATTCAAAAGCCAGGAACAATAGTTACTGATATTAGTAAAATAAAAGATGAATTGTTAGTAAAAATTGAAGCTACAGTAAAGGAGAAAAATAAGAGAAAGGAAAATAATATTACGACAAAAAATGGTAATCGTTTAAATGCAGTAAATAGTAGAAGTGGCAATAGATATAAATATACTAACAAAGATTCATTTAGAGGTGCCCAAATAGATGCAGTAGTAATAGGCGCATCTACAGGAGGCCCTAAAGCACTGCAAAGTGTTCTACCTGTTATTTCAAAAGATATAAATGTACCTGTATTTGTTGTTCAACATATGCCTAAAGGTTTTACAAAAGCATTTGCAGAAAGAATGGATAAACTTTCAAAGCTTAAGGTAGTAGAGGCAGAGGATAACATGAAAATATGTCCTAATACCATATATATTGCACCGGGAGGGTATCATATGAAAATACATAGTAAGGACACAATTAAGCTAAGTACAGAACCTCCAATATGGGGAGTAAGACCTGCTGTAGATAAATTATTTGATTCAGCAGTAGAAATATATGGTGGAAATTTGCTTTCAGTCGTATTAACAGGTATGGGAAGAGATGGAGCAGAAGGGACAATTCATGTAAAGGATGCAGGAGGAATAACAATTTCACAAGATGAGTCTACTTGCACTATATATGGAATGCCTAAAGTTGCATATGAAACAGGAAAAGTTGATATGGTATTAAAAATAGGTGATATAGGGAATAAAATTACAGAAATACTAAAGGAAAAGTAGGTGAGAGGCTATGGAATTTGTAGATTTTCATAAATGGGTATATAGAGAATTAGGAATAAATCTATTAGCATATAAACCTGAACAATTAAACAGAAGAATTAATAGCTTAATGCAAAGAAATGGTATTAGTAGCTTAGAAGAATATAAAACTGTTATAAAAAATGATAGTGAGCAAAGACAGAAGTTTTTAGATTTTATTACAATAAATGTTACTGAATTTTTTAGAAATCCTGAAATATTTGATTGTTTAGAAGAATCTATTAAGAAGGAATTGTTAACAAAAAGTAAAAATTTAAAAGTATGGAGTGCTGCATGTTCTATTGGATGTGAGCCATATAGCCTTGCTATTATGTTAAATAGAATCAATAGAAATGGCATAAACACTATAATTGCTACAGATATAGATAATACTATTTTAGCTAAAGCTAAAAAAGGTGAATATACAAATGCTGAAATTAAAAATGTTAAAAGTGATGAATTAGATAAATTCTTTGAAAAAAGGGACGATAAATATTATATAGATGATAGTATTAAATCTATGGTTACTTTTAGGAAACATGATTTAATTTTAGATTCTTATGAGAGTAATTTTGATTTGATTCTATGTAGAAATGTTGTTATTTATTTCAATAATGATGTTAAAGAAAAAATATATATGAAATTTGCAGAAAGTCTTAAACCAGGAGGTTTATTATTTGTCGGCGCAACAGAAAGTATATATAAGTATAAAGAATTTGGATTTGATAAATTATCAACATTTATTTATCAAAAGGTGTAAAGGGGGAATTTGTACATGGATACATCACAGTATTTAGAAATGTTTCTTGGAGAATCTATGGATAATCTTCAAACATTAAACGAATCATTATTAGAACTAGAACAAAATCCTGATGATATGGATAAACTAAATGAAATATTTAGAGTTGCTCACACTATAAAAGGTATGGCTGCAACAATGGGATTTTCTGATATTGCAGAATTAACTCATAAAATGGAAGATGTATTATCAGAATTTAGAGAAGGAAAATTAAAGGTTACACAAAATGTTGTAACAGTATTATTTGGATGTCTAGATACTCTAGAAAAAATGGTCAATAATATAGAGGAAGGCATTGAGGATAAGGTAGACATAAATGATATTATGAATAAGTTAATTGCCATAAAAGAAGCTACTGATAGTGGTGGTGAAGAAGCAGCAGAAAAAATGGCTGCAAGTGAGGTAGGTGCAACTGAAGAAAAGAAAAAAACTGAAGGCATTGTATTAAATGAATATGATATTTCAGTTATAAAACAAGCAAAGCAAAAAGACTTTAAAGCTTATAATATAAAAATTGAACTTAGTGAAAATACACTTTTAAAATCAGCTAGGGCATTTTTAATTGTAAAAGATTTAGAAGAACTTGGAGAAATAATTAAATCTGAACCATCAACTGAAGATATTGAAAATGAAGATTTTGAATTTAAATTAGAATTTGTACTTTTAAGTTCTAATACATTAGAAGAAATTCAAGGTGTAGCAAATGGAATATCAGAAGTTAAAAATGTTTTGGTTTCTGAAATTGATATTGATGCTGTTGAAACAGAAAAAAATAAACAGGAAGAAACTAAAAAAGTTCAAATAGAAAAGCCTAAGGTTTCACAAGAAGCTAAGAAGGAAGAAAATAAAAAGAAGGATGCACCTAAACCAGTAAAGAAAGAACACAAAAAAATGCATCAGTCAGTAAGAGTAGATCTTGAAAGAATAGATAAGTTAATGAACATGGTTTCTGAAATTGTTATTTATAGAACAAGACTTGAACAAATTGTATTAAATTACAAGTCTCAAGAATTAACAGAAACTTTAGAACAAATAGGAAGAACAACATCAGATCTTCAAGATCTTGTTATGAAAATAAGAATGCTTCCTTTAGATACTGTATTTAATAGGTTCCCAAGAATGATAAGAGATATTTCTGTAGAACTTAACAAGGAAATTAATTTTGTTATTGAAGGTGCAGATACTGAACTTGATAGAACAGTAATAGATGAAATTGGTGAACCACTTATTCATTTACTTAGAAATGCAGCAGACCATGGTGTTGAGACTAAAGAAGAAAGACTTGCAGCTGGAAAGAGTCCAGTAGGAACAGTAAAACTTGTTGCATATCAAGAAGGAACAAAAGCACTTATTAAAGTAATTGATGATGGTGCTGGAATAAATGTTGAAAAAGTAAAAGCTAAGGCTGAAAAAGTAGGAATACCTACAGAAGGTTTATCAGATGATGAAATAAAAAATCTTATATTTGCTCAAGGCTTTAGTACAAATGAAGTTGTTACTGATATATCAGGAAGAGGAGTAGGAATGGATGTTGTAAAAACAAAAGTTGCAGCTCTTGGTGGTACAGTAGATCTTCAAAGTGAAGAAGGAAAAGGATCAACATTTATAATTAAGCTTCCATTAACACTTCAAATTATCCGAGCATTACTTGTTAAGGTTGGAGGGGAAACTCTTGCAATATCATTAGGATTTATTGATAGAGTTATTAATTATAAGGAAGACAAGATAAAGAGTACTAATGGCAAAGAAGTAATTATATATAGAGATGATGTTATTCCGCTTGTTAGGTTAAATGAAAAATTAGGTATTGAATCAAGTGAAACAAATAAGAAATATGTAATAATTGTTAATGTTGGTGATAAGACAGTAGGACTTCTTGTAGATTCATTAGGTGGTCAACAGGAAATTGTAATAAAACCACTTGGAAAAACATTGAAATCATTAAATCAATATATAGGTGCAACAATTTTAGGAAATGGACTTGTTACATTAATATTAGATGTAGGAGCTCTTATCTAAATGTAAAGCCTAAAATTTATTATAAAGGGGGAGTTAAATGAAAGATAAATTTACAAATATTCAGCTTGATGCTCTAAAAGAAGTATCTAATATTGGAGCAGGAAATGGAGCTACCTCTTTATCTATGATGCTTGGCAAAAAAATTGATATGACTGTTCCAGCAGTTAATATTGTAAAAATGGATGATCTTATTAATAGTGCTGGAGAAAAAGAAGTTATAGGTATTTTAGTTAAGGTCCTTGGAGATATAAAAGGAAGTATTCTTATAGAATTTGAAAAGGACAAGGCAATGCAGATAGCTAACAAACTGATAGGTAATAAGGATATGACAGAGCTTAATAGCATGTCAACATCAGCTCTTTGTGAAATAGGAAATATTGTATCAGCTTCTTATATGAATTCTATAGCAAAGTTTACTGGACTTGAGATTTCACCATCAGTACCAGAATTGGCAGATGATATGAGCAGTTCAATTCTTTCAATAGTATTTGTTGAATCTGGTCAGTATGATGATTATATATTAGATATAGAAACTATATTTTTGGATGAAAATAATAACAATTTAGGAGCACATTTTTATTATGTGCCAGAACCAGGATCACTGGAAAAAATATTAAAAACAATTGGTATAAATTAGGAGGTAGAAATTATGGCTAGAGTATTAATAGTTGACGATGCAGCGTTTATGAGAATGATGATTAAGGATATATTAGAAAAAAATGGATATGAAATTGTTGGTGAAGCACCAAATGGTGCAGTAGCAGTTGAAATGTATCAAAAGGAAAAACCGGATGTGGTTACAATGGATATTACAATGCCAGATGTTGATGGTATTGAAGCTGTAAAAAGAATAAAAGCCATAGATCCTGGAGCAAAAATCATAATGTGTTCTGCAATGGGTCAACAATCAATGGTTATGGATGCAATTAAGGCAGGAGCTAGAGATTTTATCGTAAAGCCATTTCAGGCAGATAGAGTTTTAGAAGCAGTACAAAAAGTAGTAGGATAAAAATTATTTATAGTAATTTACGAAGGGGTGAGTATAGTGCAGATAGTTGTATTTAAATTAGGTGATGAACATTTTGCTGTTGAAACTGAAAAAGTACAAAGTATAAATGATATGATGAGTGCTACAAAAGTTCCTAAAGCACCTAATTACATAAAAGGATTAATTAATTTAAGAGGAAATATAAAATCTCTTGTGGACATAAATTTATTGCTAAAGGTTAATAAAAGTACAGAACAAAATAGTATAATAATATTAAATGTACAAGATGAAGAAATAGGAATATCTGTTGATGAAGTGGAAGAGGTTTTAGATATAGACCAAAAGCAAATTCAAAAGATGGATAATCAAGATAAGCAATATGTAAAAGGTATATACAATCATGAAGATAAACTTTTGACAATAATAGATATGGATTCACTTTTAAATGAATAATATTTTAAATAAAATGATTTTGCAAACATTGTGTTTACAAAATCATTTTATTTAATAAGATAATTATTTAATGTAAATGTTAAAAATGTAAAAAAATTATGAAATTTTGTATATAAAGCATTAAAGCTGTGTATAAAGTGATAAAATTAATATGATGTACTAAAGAAAAATAAAGGGTAAAAAATTTTATTCTTATCTTTTTTTAAAATTCTTATTTAAATAAGAATTATTATTTTATAAGATTTGAAAATAAAAAAATGAAATGAGGGAGAGAAATGGCAGATGTTTTATCTCAGAGTGAGATAGATGCTTTGTTATCTGCTCTGTCTACTGGAGATCTTGAACCAGAACAAATAGAACAGGAAGAAGAAAAACATAAAATAAAAGTCTATGATTTTAGAAGTCCTCAAAAGTTCTCTAAAGATCATATTAGAACTTTAGAAATGATTCATGATAATTTCGCAAGAATATTATCAAACTATTTAACTGGTCAAATAAGAAAAAATGTAAAAGTTAAGATTGAAACTGTAGAGCAGATAACATATGAGGAATTTATACATTCAGTACAAAATCCAACTATTATGACACTTTTTAAAATGCC
Source organism: Clostridiales bacterium (assembly GCA_012519155.1). GTDB lineage: Bacteria > Bacillota > Clostridia > Clostridiales > Clostridiaceae > Clostridium. The sequence continues at coordinate 12,254 of JAAYQS010000101.1, read as the reverse complement.
TCCTTTAAATGGAACAATTTTATTTGAGACAAATCTAGATTTTTCATATCAAGTACTTGATATATTACTTGGGGGTACAGGTGAAAGAAAGAGAACAGGAAAAGAAATTACTGATATAGATAAAAATATAATGTATCAGATTACAGACGGTACGATTTCTAATCTTAAGCTTGCATGGGAAGATATAATTCATGTAGAGCCAGAAATTGAAGAGATAGAAACAAACCCAGCAATAAACCAAACCCTTGCACCTAATGAACCTGTTGCACTTGTAACTTTTTCGGTCGAAATGGGTAAATCTACTACTTTTATAAATTTATGCATTCCATACATAAGTATAGAAAAGCTTATTGATAAATTAGTAGTTCGATATTGGTTTAAAAATGATGAAACTGAAGACAAAGAAGAAACTAGACAAAAAATGGAACATGTGTTAAAACCTGTAGAGGTAAATATTGCAGCAGAACTTGGACGTGCAAGTCTTACTGTTGATGATTTCTTGAAGCTAAGCAGTGGAGATATTATAAAACTTGATACTAACTCAGCTAGTCCAATAAAAGTTTTAATTGAAAATGAAGAATATTATTATGCTAAACCAGGTTTAGTAGGTAAGAATATGGGAATATCCATACTAGATATTATAAATAAGGATGTGAATGATTATGAGTAATGGGTTTTTATCTCAAGATGAGATTAATGCACTATTAAATGGTGAAGGTGGTGCATCAGATAGCCCAAAGCCAGCAGATAATGCTAACGGATTAAGTCATGATGAAGAAGATTTACTTGGAGAGATAGGAAATATATCAATGGGGTCAGCGTCTACTGCCCTATATCAAATAATAAATCAAAATGTTAACATAACAACACCAGTTATATCTATGGCAACATTAGCTGAAATAAAGCAAGGATTTGATGCACCTACAGTTGTTATTGATGTAAAATATATAAGCGGAATAGTAGGAAGAAATATACTTATAATAAAAATTCAAGATGCAGCAGTTATTGCTAATTTAATGATGGGCGGGGATGGTAAAGTATCTGATAGCGTTGAATTGTCAGAAATAGAAATTAGTGCAGTTCAAGAGGCTATGAATCAAATGATAGGTTCAGCAGCAACATCAATGGCTCAAATGTTAGGAAGAGAAGTTAATATTTCTACTCCAACATCAAAGATCTGGAAAAATAATGATGATAAATTAACAGAAGATATACCAGAAGATGAAATGCTTGTTAAAGTAAGTTTTAACATGACAATAGGTGATCTTGTTGATAGTAAAATAATGCAGGTGTTACCACTTCCAACTGCTAAAAAAATAGTGTCAATTATGATGGGAACTGAAAATAAGGAAGTTGATGAAGCGCAAGCTCCTAGTACACCTACAGTAGAAGCACAAGCTCCTGCACAGCCAGCAGCACCACCTGAACAACCAAAGGTTGATGTAACTAAACAGAGTCAGCCAATGCAACAAGCTCCTAGTCAACCAGCAGCACCACCACCAGTTCAGCAGCCAATGCCACAACCAAAGCCTGTTGAAGTACATAGTGCAAGCTTTGCTCCTCTAGATCAAAGTGCAAGTGCAAGTGCTCCTAAAAATATTGATTTAATTTTAGGTGTACCTCTTGATATATCAGTAGTTTTAGGAAGAAGTAGAATGAACATAAAGGATATATTAGCACTGGGAACAGGATCACTTATAGAACTTGATAAATTAGCTGAAGAACCAGTAGAAATACTTGTAAATGGAAAGCAAATAGCTTATGGTGAAGTTGTAGTAGTAGATGAAAACTTTGGTGTAAGAATAACAAGTATAGTAAGTAATGCTGATAGAATTAAATCTTTAAAATAGTATTTATAAAAAGCCTTGGGTTATGAACCTAAGGTTTTTTAAGTGTGGCCGTAAATATTTACGTCATTAAGCTTTTTGTTCTTTATCACTTACAACTTTGGTAATTAATAATTAAGGATTAATAATTAAGAATTGAGGGTATTTTTGCTCCTTGCTTCGCAAAAATTTTAATTTTATATTAAGTGTGGGATCAAATATTTGTATTATTAAGCTTTCTATTTTTCATCATTTATAAATTAGGTTAATTAATAATTAAGGACTAATAATTAAGAATTGAGGGTATTTTTGCTCCTTGCCTCGCAAAAATTTTAATTTTATTTTAAGTGTGGGATCAAATATTTGTATTATTAAGCTTTCTATTTTTCATCATTTATAAATTAGGTTAATTAATAATTAAGGATTAATAATTAAGAATTCAGGGTATTTTTGCTCCTTGCTTCGCAAAAATTTTAATTTTATATTAAGTGTGGGATCAAATATTTGTATTATTAAGCTTTCTATTTTTCATCATTTATAAATTAGGTTAATTAATAATTAAGGATTAATAATTAAGAATTGAGGATATTTTTACTCCTGCGTCGCAAAAATTTTAATTTTATATTACATGAGTGGCCAAGCTAAAATTTCAAGGCTTACACTTAAACTTGCAAAAGAGATAGGATATCCTGTAATGAGTGACCAAGTTCTTTTATATAGTACAAATAATCATTAGTTTTCTATATCTCTAATATTATATTCAATTTGTTTGTTTATTTTTTCTCTTTTTAAAGATGATTTAGTAGTAATTATTATAGAATTTAGTATTCTTATTATTTCATTACATTTTTCAATTAATTCAATATGTTCTGTTTCATCTATAAAATTACCTCTAAAAAGTAAGTTTAGCCAATATTCTGTTTCGCCAGCTTCTCTAAAAGCAATAACACATCTATATAAAAAGTCTTTCTTACTGTATGATTTAATTGCTTCATTCATATTAGCACCTATACTTGTAGCTGATCTTAAAAGTTGTTTTGATAAAACATATTCTTTATTGTTAATCATATTTTTATACAAATTTATAATATCTATGGAAAAATCAAAGGACTTCTCTAATATGATGTTATTTTTCATTTTATTACCTCATTTATGCTTTTATTTTAAGTATTAACAATTTGCACTTTTTTAATCACTTGATTTTAAGGTTAGACTCAAATATTTGTTTAATTAAGCTTTTTTATCTTTTATCACTTATAACTTTGGTAATTAATAATTAAGGATTAATAATTAAGGATTAATAATTAAGAATTGAGGATATTTTTACTCCTGCGTCGCAAAAATTTTAATTTTGTATTACATGAGTGGCCAAGCTAAAATTTCAACGCTTACACTAAATCCTATATAAAACTTAATTATGCTAATGCTTTGGGTTTAGCTATAGCAATTCTTAATTATCTCCTATGGAGATTGGCTTTTAAGCATAGCAAAAAAGCCACTTAATTATTAATTCTTAATTTCAGAACTAGATTTGCAGCCTAATTAAAACTTTAACGCTTACACTAAATCCTATATAAAACCTAATTATGCTAATGCTTTGGGTTTAGCTATAGCAATTCTTAATTATCTCCTATGGAGATTGGCTTTTAAGCATAGCAAAAAAGCTACTTAATTATTAATTCTTAATTTCAAAGCTAAATTTGTAGTCTAATTAAAATATCAAAGCCAAGAATTTAATAAAAAAAGTAAAGTAAATTAAAATTAAGCCGATAATAAAATATCAAAATAATAAATAAATAATATAATTGTGGGGGATTATTGAAAATATGGAATATAAATTCCAATATTGTTAATAGTTCTTCATTTTTTATTCAAAATTTTATAATTATTTTCGAAGACATAATGCTAGATATATAGCCAAAGTAAATGTTGTCAATAAATTAAATGTTAATATTTTTTGAAAAAAAGTTTTAAAAAAGTATAAACTTTTCTATAAGACTTCCGATAATATAAATAAGATAGTAGAATGGAGGTAATTATTATGAAAATAAATGGAGTAAATTCAATTAATGTTATAAATAACTACAAAGGAAATGTAGAAAAGATAAATGAAAAAAAGAAGGTTGCATCTTCTCAAGATGTTATCGAAATTTCAGAGGCAGGAAAGACTCTTAATACTTATGGAAGCGATCCAGTTAAGAATAACGCAAAAAGAATTCAAGAATTAAGAGAACAAATAAAAAATGGAACTTATAATGTAGATCCAATGGAAACTGCAAAAAGTATGGTTAATTATATGGGAGATAAGGAAATTTAATGGTAACAATAAAGGAAATTATTATTAAAGAAAAAGATGAATTAAATAATTTATTAAAACTGTTAGAAAAGCAACATGCCATGGTTATAGCAAAAGATGTGTTTGGGTTAGAAGCTTTAGTTGATGAAATTAAGGCTGCTAATAAAAGTGTGGCATCTATAGAAATGGAAAGAAGAAAAATAGTGGGAACTAAAAGCATGTCTTTATTGGTTAAAGAAAGCGAAGATGAAGAAATCGATAAAGAATTTAGAAATATAAAAAAACTTTTAGAAGCTATAAAGTTACAAAAGGAAACAAACGAATTATTAATTAGGCAGAGAATGAGTTATAATAATCAAATTTTACGAGTTATAAATCCAAGTAGAGAAGTAAAAACATATAATTCATACGGAAATTTACGAAAATAGAATATATAAAAAATAATGGTATAAAAGAAAAAAAGGGGAGAAAAATATGACAGGGTTATTTGGTACATTTAATATATCCAAAAGAGGATTAAATGTTTCGCAAGCAAACATTAATGTAACAGCACATAATATTTCAAATGCAAGTACAGATGGATATTCAAGACAAAGAACCAATGTAGTTGCATCAAGAGCACAAACAGTAATAGGATCTGCAGGTCAGGTTGGAACTGGTGCAGAAGTTGAAACAATATCAAGAATAAGAGATACATTTATAGATTATCAATATAGAAATGAAAATAGTGCTCTTGCTAGAAATCAGGTTAGAAGCAATTTTTTATATGAAGTAGAATCAGTATTTAATGAACCATCAGATACTGGTCTTTCTACTATGATGGGAAGTTTTTTTGATGCATTTCAAGAACTTTCTAAATATGCTAATAGTTCAAATACAAGAACTGTAGCTATACAAAAGGCATCAACACTAGCAGATGCAATTAATTCTACATATAAAAATATAAGCGCTTTAAAGGTGGATGCACAAAGTGAGCTACAAAGTAATGTAAAGACAATAAATACTTACTTAGATCAAATTAATGCACTTAACAAACAAATAAGACAAATTTCTGTTCAAGGTCAAGAACCAAATGATTTACTTGATAAGAGAGATTCACTTATAGATAAGCTAAGTGCTCAGTTTAATCTTAAAGTTACTAATGATGATTATAATGGATTGAGTATTTCACCAGAAGATACATCTGGAATGGTTTATCCTAATATGATAAATTCAGATCCTAATAATGAAGGCGCAAGACTTTCTTATATAAAAAGTATAGAAAACAACAATGATGGCACATATAAAGTTACATATTATAGATATGGTGATTCTACAGATGCCAAAAACACAACAAGTGTAAACGTAAAAATGACTGAAAAAGAAGCAAAATCATTAGAAGCTAATAGAGTTATATGGGCAGATGGAAAAGGACAACTTGTAGGAGCAGATGGATATCCTATTAGAGATGGTGCTACAATTGAATTTAAGGAACTTAAGACATTTACGCCAGAAAAAGGTGAAATAGCAGGTAATATTTCAATTCAAGCTGATGTAGACAATTATATACAGCAATTAAATCAAATGGCTAGATCACTTGCATATTCTGTTAATGCTATACATAGTGGTTCCAAAGATGCTTCAACAGATGAACAGCCTTTATTTGTGAATAAGGATTATGCTCATTATGACGAACAATCTGCATTGAAATCAGAATATTGGACAACACTTAATGGTGATGGAGTTAATTTGGCAGAATCTCAAATTGATGCATCAAATATATCTGTTAATAAGGAACTTATAAAAGATCCTATGAAACTTAATGCAAGCACAATAATTAAAGATGAAAATGTACCTAATCCAGGAACTAGTGATGAAAATTCTGGTGAAGGTGATGGTAAAAGAGCTCTTGCCATTGCACAAATTAGAAATACATTATTAAATATTCAACTTTGTAATGAATATACATCTAGAGGACAACTTGTTACTAACTTTACAGATGATAAAAATTTAAATATTGAATCAAATTCTTCAGGAATGACTATTATAGACTATTATAAAGATATTATAGATAAATTAGGAGTTCAGGCTCAAGAAGCTAATAGACTTACTGATAATCAAAAAAGTATGGTTAAAGAATATGAAAATAGTAGAGCTGGAGTTTCTGGTGTATCAATAGATGAAGAAATGACTAGCTTAATAGCTGCTCAACATGCATATGCAGCTAATGCTAAAGTGGTTTCTACAGTTGATGAACTTCTTGATGTTGTAATAAATGGACTTAAAAGATAATTGATTTTAAGTTGTAAAATGAAAATTTATGAGAAAATATAAATAAATAAGGAAGTGGTATAAAAATGGGATCATTTATTAGTGGAAGAGTTACTACAGCAATGCTTACTAATAATTATTTAGCAGGTATGAATAGAAACTTATCAAATTTACAAACTATAAATAATCAGTTAACAACGGGTAAAGAAATAAGTAGGCCATCAGATAATCCTTATAAAGTTGCAAGAACTATGCAACTTTATTCTAGCATTGATGCCAATAAACAATATAATGAAAATATAAAAGATACATTAAATTGGCTTGATACAACAGATACAGCACTTGGTCAAGCAACTACAGTACTTCAAAGAATAAGACAACTAATGGTATCTGCAGGAAATGCTGCCTATGGAACTAAAGAAAGAGAAAGTATAAATAATGAAGTTAAAGAGAGAATAGGAGAACTTGGTCAAATTTTAAATACAAACTTTGATGGAAGATATGTTTTTGGAGGCACTAAGGTAGCCTCAATTCCTATTGATGTTAACAAAAATGATGTAAATGGAAATATACTAGCCTATGCAGACAATAATGGTAATAGAATTGGTATAAATGCAGATGGTAGTTATAAAGATAGTGTTGGTGAACCATTAAATTCACAACTTGGAGCTAGTTTAACAACAGAAGTATCTCAAGGAGTTACAATAGATTATAATGTTACAGCACAATCTCTTTTGCAATTTGAAACAGGAAGATATAAAAATGCTGCAGGAGAGTATGTAAATTCAAGTGATCCAGGTGCAATTAAGGAAACTGTAAATGCAATGGATTTATTTAAAAACATTGTTAGAAATTTAAGTTCCCCAGATAATTTAGATAGCAATGGTGATGGAATTACAAATATAAATGAGATTACTACAAAGAATTTATCTGATATGGATAAAGTAATAGATAATCTTTTGAAAATAAGGGCAGAAGTTGGTGCAAAGCAAAATAGAATGGAATCTGCACAAAGTCAAAATGAAGATTCTAATTATAATATGACTGATATTTTGTCAAAAACAGAGGATATAGATTGGACACAAAAGACAATAGAATATTATATGGCAAAGACAGTTTATCAGGCATCACTTCAAGTAAGCGCTCAGGTGCTTCCAGCAACACTTTTAGATTATCTATAATTTATTAATTAGGAGAAATGAAAATGAATATATGTTTTAAGAAGGGAATTTTAGGATTTGATTATTGTAAAAATTTTGAACTTATAGATATAGAGGAGAATGATGCATTTAAATTGTTAAAATCAAAAGAAGAACAAGATTTTCAAATGGTAGTTATATCACCTTTTGATATAGAAGAAAATTATGAAGTACATATTCCAGAGTCAGTAGAGGAAGAACTTCAAATAGAATCTGACAAAGATGTTACAATATTAACTACAGTAACAGTTAATTCAGATCCAAAGAAAACAACAACAAATTTAAGGGCACCTATTATAGTTAATTTGAAAAATAATAATGCAGCACAGATAATATTATCTAATGAAAAATACAAAATAAAACATCCAATAATGAAGGAGAGAAATTAAAATGCTTGTTATAGCTAGAAAAGAGGGACAATCATTTTTAATAGGTGATGATATTGAAGTTACAGTAATTAAACAATTTGATGGAACTATAAAACTTGGAATAAATGCTCCAAAAGATAAAGTAATACTTAGAAAAGAGCTAGTTGAAGAAGTTAAAAATGAAAATAAAATGGCGCAAAATATTGATTTAAATGCATTGAAAAATTTTGAAAGTTTAAAAAAACATAATTAAGATTAAGATGTTAAAAATAGGAGGATAATAAGTGTATAAGAGGTGATTATGATGGATATGAAGGTTAGTAGTCAAGGAGGACAAATTAACCTAGATAATTTTGTTAATCAGTCAGAATTATCTAAAGGAGGAAATAGTATAAAAGGGCAAGATAATTTTATGCCTATTACTAAAGGAAACAAGGATGTTCAAGGTAAAAGAGATATCAATGATAAGGAATTAAATAAAGCATTGCAAAAGTTAAATGGTTTTCTTTCAGATGAAAATGCACATGCAACTTTGTCATATCATGAAGATACAAATAGGTTAATGGTAACAGTATATGATAAAGATGATGAAATTGTCATGCAGATACCTTCTGAGAAGATTTTGGATATGGTGGCTAAAATGTCTAAATTTTTAGGAGTATCAGTAGATAAAAAGGCATAATAAATGTACAAGCTTAATTTAACAGAAATTGAACTTAGAAAGAAAACTATTGATAAAACAAAAGACAATATGGTTCATACAAAAAATAATGTACTTATTGATAATGATGTAAAAGATAATAGTAAGAAAAATGAGTATAATAAGAAGAATTCTGAGAAAAAAAGAAATAAAGCAAGATATATAACAGTAGATGCAGTAAAATGTGAAAAAGTAGAAGTAAATGTTCAGAAGGATAATGATTTTGTAGTGGAAAAACCAACAGGTACCTTCATTGATAGCATAAAATAGGAGGAAATTTTTATGGCAGTGCCAAGTGGTTATAATGTATATAAAAATAATACAGTAAATTATGCATCAAAGGATCAACTTTTATTAATGCTTGTTGATGGTGCAGTAAAATATGCAAAAAGAGCAGAAATAGCAATTGAGAAAAAAGATGTTAAGAGTGCACATGATAATTTAATTAGAACACAAGATATATTTACAGAACTCATGGTTACACTTAATCAAGATGCTGGACTTTGGGCAAAGCAATTATATAAAGTTTATGAATTTATAAAAAATAAACTAGTAGAAGCAAATATGAAAAAAGATATAAACGTACTAAGAGAAGTACTGCCTCTTATTGATGATGTAAGAGATTTATGGCATGAAACTTATGAAAAAGCTAAAGCATCAGGACATGTTAAGTAATTAGTAAGTATTAATTATAATAATAAAAAAGCAAATTTAATTTTAAGGAGCGTGAATAAATATGGCTACAAGCTCAAATAGAATTACAGGACTTGCTACAGGACTTGATATTGATTCTATAGTAAAGTCTTCAATGCAAGCTTATCAAAATAAAATTGACAAGGTATATAGACAAAAATCATTAGCAGAAATTAGACAACAGTTATATAAAGATGTTATTAAAGATGGTAAAAAATTTTATAATGATTATTTAGATTTGACAAAATCAGGAAATATAGTTGCATCATCTGCATTTAAGTCAGTTGGATTTATGTCAAGCGATGAATCTGTTGCTACTGCAGTAGGTGGTGCTGATGCATTAAAATCTAATTATAGGATAGAGGTAAGACAAAAGGCTACTGCTGCAAATCTTTCAGTTACTATAGACCAATTAGGCATAACTGAAGAATATAAATTAGATGCTGGAAAATCAATTCAAATAACTTCAGATACAGAATCATCAACAGCAATAATATCTGCTGAAGATTTGAATAGGGCAAATATTACATCAGACAAGGAACTTGCTAAATTTTTAAATAATAGAATGTCTTCTGCTGGATATAAAGTATATACATCAGACTTTAATTCTGGAAAAATAGTTTTTGAAGCTGCTCAAACTGGTGATAATAAAGTATTTCACATTACTGCAGGTTCAGTGAATCCAGAACATATAGATAACGGTGTAGCAGGACCTCTTACATTAACAAGTATAATGAATAAGGTGGATGATAAATATTCAGATTCACAAGATATTCAAATTACATATGGTGGAGATACCAAAGTAATTAAAGCTGATACATTAAGAAGTTATATAGAAAGCTATAATGCTCAAAACAGTAAAATAGATGGATTAACACAAGCTATGATTGATAGCGGTGTGTTAATGGACAGTAAAAGCGTAGGCGCTGATACTGAAGAAAATAAAGAAATAATAAATAAAACAAAAGAAGCTATAAATGCAATGAAATCAGCATTAATAAGTCATAGACAACAATTAGCTAAAAATGCAGCTGCTAATGAAACTGCCATAAGTGATTGTGATAGTAAAATAACAAAAGTATCTGATATATTATCAAAGTTTACTGATGATACTGCAGGTGTTTCACTATCAGATGATGATAAGGCACTTCTTTCAGGGTTACTTACAGATTCAAAGACATATAATAAGGAAAAACTAGAAAATGACTTAACTGATATAACTAAATCAGTATTTGGAACTGATGATACAGAAGCTAGAAATCCAAAAGTAGTTGCTTATGTTGATAATGGAGAAATTAAATTTAAGGATAATGCAACTAATGCTTATATTAATTATAGTGTTGGTAAAAGAGTATATGAACAAGTTACTCCAGATGCAATGCTTAAAAATCCAGATAATACACTAACTGATAAATTAAGTGCTACAGATGGTAAAAATCTAGCTGCTACAATTACTAATACTGCTACTAATGAAACTATTATATATGATAATGCAAATAAAAGTTCAAGTAATACTATAACAATAGATGGTGCAGCTATTACCATTAATAATACTGGTACTACTAATTTAACAGCAAAAACTGATGTAACTGAATTAAAAGATAAAATAGTGAAGTTTGTAAATGGATATAATGAGTATGTGACTAAGTTAAATACATTATTAACTGAAAAGAAATATAGAGATTATCAACCTTTAACTGAAGAACAGAAAAAGGAAATGAAGGAAACTGAAATAAAAGCTTGGGAAGAGAAGGTTAAATCTGGTCAGCTTAGAGGAGATTCTGATATTCAAAGAATTAGAGATAATATGGTAAATGCTATGACTAATATGGTAAGTGGTGCAGGAATAACTCTTAAGGATATGGGAATATCTCTTGTTGATAGTTATGGTACTTCTAAAGATGGTACATTTACAATAGATGAAGAAAAATTAACATCTGCTCTTGAAAATAGAACAGAAGATGTAAGCAAGCTATTTACAACTAAAGGTAATAACGATGCTACAAATGGTATTGCTTATAGATTAAAAGATATATGTGAAAATGAATTTGTATATAGTAGTAAGTCACTTCTAATTCAAAAAGCTGGATACGAGGGTACTAAATATGATACAAGCAGTACTTTATCTAAACAAATTACAGAGTATAAGAATAAACTAGAAGATCTTCAAAAATGGTTTAAGGATAAGGAGCAATCATTATATTCTAAGTGGGCAAATATAGAAACAATTATGAATAACTATAATTCACAAGCTTCTTACTTGAGTTCAATGTTTAATAGTGGTTCATGATGAGTGGTGAATATAATATGATAGAAGACTTATTTAAGAAGTATAAGAGCATGACAGAAGATATGATAGATAAATTTAACAACAATATTAATATTGATGGAATGCTTGCTGATAGAAAAAAGATTCTTGAAGAAATAAATGAAATATCTTTAAGTGGCAGCGAAAAAAAGAAGATATATATGTCTTTAGGAATTGATAAGATTGATGAAAAATTAGGAAAGCTTATAAAAGATTCATTAGACAATATCAAAGAAGAAATTAGATTGAATAAACTTAGAAAACAAACAAATAATTCATATAATAAAGTTATGAATAATTACAGTTTCTTTACTAAGAGAGCATAAATATAAGGCTGGTAAATATAAAGTAGATTATTTTATATTTACTAGCTTTTTATATAGGAAGAACTTAGATGGATACTTAAGGTATATGAAGTTAGAACTACATCTAAATTTAAACCTACTACTCAAAAAATTACTACTAATATATATGCCGTAAAATCAGCTTTAAAGAATAAAAAAAATTATGCTTTTTTATAAAAAGAGTATAAAGTATTTCCATATGTAAACGATAATAATATATAAGAGTTAAAGAATAGTTTATGTGTTATTTATTGGGTTAAATATTTATAT
>JAAYQS010000100.1 GCA_012519155.1 Clostridiales bacterium | reverse complement strand
CAATTGCAATTGATAATATAATAGCAACTACAGAAATAATTATAAAACCTTTTGCTATTGTTGAAATTGAAGATTTAACAAAAGCTAGAGCATCTTCTTTTGGAACTGCCACAGAATATATTCCTACAATTTTTTTGGAATTATTATATATAGGTCTATATGCAGCTTCATATGTTTCTCCTAAAAGTTCAATTTCCCCAATAAATTCTTCACCATTTTCAATTGCTTTATATGCATCAGATTCAGGATCAAGTTTTTCTCCTTCAGGTCTTTTTCCAGAATCCTCCATAAGATTTGTGGTAACAATTACATAATCATCATTAACCTTCTTATATATTGTTGCTGCATCATTACTATCATCATGAAATTTATTAACAACAGTATAATTAGATTCTATAGAGCCACCTTTTACATCTATCAATTTTCCTAAAGAGTTAATTTCCATAAGTTCTGAAGAATGATAGAATTTCATGTAACTGGTAAAAGCGTTTAAATCACCTTCAACTCTTTCTACTGCTTGGTCATTTGCAATTTTCATCATGTTTTTATTAGAAGTATAATATCCAAAAAAACTTATAACAGATATAATACTAAAAATTACTATAGAAAATATAATTACTAATTTTACCTTTATGCTTTTCATTTTTTATCACCTCGGTCATTATAATATCTTTAATGTCAGAAAGAATATTTATTGACATTTAATCTTATTCATATTATATCATAGCCCCTTTTTCAAGGTAACATTTTAGCTATTTGTTATTAAATAATTTACAATAAAAAAAGTTTTTTCTACATTAGTGGAGAAAAAACTTTTAAAATTGCCCTGGTTATTCGAGTGTGCAATTTTACTTTTTTACAATCTTCATTTTCTATTTGTTTACATTTTTTTAAGGTCTCTAAAAAATCCTTTTTTATTTCAAAAACAGTATTAGTTTTAAATAAAAACACACCACATTCAAAGTGCAAATAAAGACTTCTATAATCTAAATTTATAGTTCCTACAGTTGCAACTTCATCATCAGATACAAAAATTTTTGAATGAATAAAGCCTGGTGTATATTCATAAATTTTAATTCCAGAATTAATAAGCTGATAATAGTAAGATCTAGTAACCATGTGAATATATTTTTTATCTTCTATGTGAGGTGTAATTATTCTTACATCAACACCACCCTTAGCTGCCAATGTTAAGGCTGTAACAAGTTCATTGTCAATAATTAAATAAGGCGTGCATATATAAACATATTCTTTTGCCTTATTAATAATATTTAAATATACATTTTCACCTACAAGTTCCCCATCATAAGGGCTGTCTCCATAAGGCTGAACATACCCTTCTGCCTTTTCATAAAATCTTTTTTCAGGTTTATATTTTAAATAATCAATCTCCTCATGAGCTATGGCAGACCAAACCTGAAGAAACATTATTGTGAAATTCCATACAGCCTCTCCTTCTATCATAATAGCAGAATCTTTCCAATAACCAAATCTAACTACCTTATTTATATATTCATCAGCTAAATTTATGCCCCCTGTAAAGGCTATATTTCCATCTATAATTGTTATTTTTCTATGGTCTCTATTATTTACTACAGATGACAAAATAGGAATAAAAGGATTAAAAATAACACATTTTATATTTAGAGATTCAAGCATTTTGTTATACTTAGGTGGCAATGTATTTATACATCCTACATCATCATATATAATTCTAATATCTAATCCTTCTTTAGCTTTTGATACAAGAATTTCTAGTATCGTATCCCACATTATTCCTTCATGTACTATAAAATATTCCATAAAAATAAACTTTTTTGCAGATTTAAGTTTTTTTATAAGTTCATCATAAAACTTTTCTCCTGGAGAAAAATACTTTGATAAAGTGTTTTTATGAATTGGATATGAAGAAAAATCTTTTATGTACTTAGCCATAAAATAAACTGATTTATTAGTTTTTTCAATATCCTTAAGAACTTTTTTATCTTGCTTTAAATATTCTTTTGTTTCTTCAAAAGATTTTCCTATTATATTTTTAAGACTTTTTCGCATTTTATTACCACCAAAAAGAAGATAAAAAAGTCCACCAAATACAGGAAACAAAAGAACAGTAATTACCCAAGCAAGTTTAAATGAAGGATTGTCATATCTACTTACAATATATATAACTACAATCACACTAAGAAATGTAAAAAAACTAGTTAAATACACTGAATAATTACTTAATCCCCAAATTGTAATTCCAAGAATAAACAATTGCACAAGCATCAAAAAGCCCAAAATCACAATTCTAGAAGATAAAATTTTTAATAGTTTTTTCATAATTACTCCTTTTTATGTATTGCTTTTATTAAATATCTCCTTACTTCTATCTAGAGTGTTAGTTAAATAGGATAATATTACTCCATAATTAACTATAGGAATTTTTTTCTTTTACAAATACTAATTCTATTCATAATAGTTTTTCTATTTATCATGCATCCACCACAATGAATAACAAATTTATATTTATCTAAATCACTTGGAAAATCATATCCAACCATATAAGTATAATCAAGTTCACCACCAACTAATTTGTTAAGCATTTTGGGTATTTTAACCCTTCCTATATCTTCATGAGATACATTATGAGTGCAACTTTCTAAAACTAAAACTTTATCCTTTGGTTTTAATTTTTTTATATAATTTGTGCCATTAATAAATTCATTTATATCACCTTTTTGTCTTGCAAAAAGCATAGAAAAACCAGTTATTTTAATATTTCTTGGTACAATATTAGCTACTTTTTTAAATGCCTGTGAATCAGTAATAACAAGGTCTACATCCTTTATGTCTTCAATAGCACTTTTTAGTTCTGTATCACGTACTACATAACTTTTTATGCCATGATCTAAACAATCACGTATACATTGAACTTGAGGAAGTATAAGTCTTCCTTTAGGTGCCTCTGAATCTACTGGCACTACTAATATTACCTTTGAACCATAAGGCAAAAGATCTCCTACAAGAGGTAATTCTTCCTGTTCTTTTTCAATAATTTCTCTTAAAGAATTTTTCAAATCTTCTATTCCTGAATTATCCTTTGCAGATGTAATTATTCCATTACTATATTTTATCTTTATGTCATATAAAATATCCTTAGATACATTGTCACATTTATTAAATACAAGAACATAAGGAATGTTATATTGTTTAAAAAGCAAAATTCCTTCTTTTATTTCATCTTCGTTTATATCATTTATATCTGAAACATAAATACCTATATCTGTTCTTTTTAAAAGGTCAATTGTTTTTTTAGTTCTCTCACTACCAAGTTCTGTATTATCATAAAGTCCTGCAGTATCATAAAAAACTACAGGTCCAACAGGAATAAGTTCCATAGCTTTTGAAACTGGATCCGTTGTTGTACCTTCCTTTTCTGAAACAATAGATATATCTTGTCCAACTAATTTGTTTATAAGGGATGATTTCCCAGAATTGGTTTTCCCATATATAACAATATGTTTTCTATTTCCTAATGGCGTATTATTCATATTAACATCTCCAATAAAATATTTTTATAACATATTATAAGTTTAAGATAAATTATCTTTACTATGATTTAATGTCCAAATTATATTATCTCCTCTACCTATTTCCACTTCATATCCTGCAAAATTAATTCTTCTTTCAATACATCCTCTGCATTCTGCTGCTTCATCACCAGTGCATATTTTTCCATCATATAAAGCATATTTATCTCTTACACTTGTTGGTGATAAATTAGGCATTACAACATTACAACCAACCTTTAGCCCCTTTTCTCTTCCTGTAGGATCAATTGTTCCAAGAGCTGTTGTAGCTGGCAAAAGAACTGTAGGAAGCATTAATCTTATAATTGATAAAAGCAACAAGGTATCATCAAGAGTTCCGCCTTTAAATTTATGAAGAGGAGTATCTTTTTGAGGTATAAATGGTCCTATACCACACATATCTGGATTTAATTTTTTTATATATATTAAATTATTTACCTTATCTTCTACTGTTTCATTAGGTAAGCCTACCATGAAACCTGCCCCAATTTGATAGCCTATTTCACGTAAATTTTCAAGACATTTTCTTCTATTTTCAAAACTTGCTTTTGGATGAAGCTTTTCATAAACACTTTTGGTTGCAGTTTCATGCCTTAATAAATATCTATCTGCACCTGCTTCAAATATTTTTTTATAAGAATCATAACTTCTTTCACCAACAGACATGGTAATAGCAACATCTTGCATTTCAGACTTTATAGATGATACAATATCTACTAATTTTTCGTCAGTGAAAAATGGATCTTCTCCCCCTTGAAGCACAAAAGTTTTATATCCGAGTTTATATCCAAGTCTTGCACATTGTAATATTTGTTCTTTTGATAATCTATATCTATCTGCATTTTTATTATCTGCTCTTATACCACAATATTTGCAATTCATCTTACAATAATTTGTAAATTCAATTAACCCCCTAAGGTATACACTTTTACCATAATGCCTTATTCTAACTTCCTTTGATTTCTCAAACATATAATTTTTATTTTCTTCATCAATATTTTCAATTAAGTATGATAATTCTTCTCTTGTAGCATTGCTTTCTTTATAAAGTTTATTAATAATTTCTTTCAGTTTATTATTTTTTGTCATTTCATACCTCTGCCTTTAATATTTTATATATCTTGTTATTATTTTAACACAATTATTGTAACATAAACTATATCATAAATCACTTTATAAGTTTACAATATTACTTTTTTTTAATTTGTTTTTTATGTATATTTATTGGAAATAATGTTGTATAATAACGTTGTATGTGAATTAAAAATGTGGGGGGTATAATTAACTATGACATTTAGATGTATCATAACAAAAGAAAAATCAAACTACTTTATTGGGAAAGATTATAATGGACATAAGTTTAGAATATTAAAAAATAGAAATATTAACTGCAGAGTTGGTGATGATTTTTATTTTTATGCTAACTTAAAAGAAGGATTATTTTATAATACATTAATCCCTATTTCCTCAGAAGAAGCAGGTGTAGTTGAATAAAAAGTTAAAATAATATAAAAACAAAAAGCAATATTATTTGCTACTATATATGCCTTGATCAATAGTAACAAATGATATTGCTTTTTTTGTAAAAAGATAGCCAACTCAAATTTAAGAAAGCTATCAAAACCAAGTTATAAGTATATTAAACTTATTTTTATGATTCTTTTGTAATACAAAATAGTAAAACTCCCCCAGCAACGATTATTACTATTATTTCAGGAACTATTTTCTTAATATCAAATGTATTAGAAACTTTTTCTTGATTATCTTGTATTTCATAATTATGAGTATTATTTTCTGATGCATATGCACATTTATTATTTAAAGGAATAATTCCTATGAATGCAGTTAAAATCAAAAATACATACAACCAAAATCTCTTCTTCATAAACATTGCCTCCTTTGCCTTACCCTTGTATAATTATATATTACATATAAAAGTTTACTAAAACAACCTTTTACCGTGCATTTAATATACTTTTTAATATGTACATATTATATTAATAAAAGAATTAAATTGTTAACTAAATTCTATGAATATTTTGCTACCAGATACACCAGCAGAAGCCTTTTGTATATTAAGTTTAACTGGCACCCTATTTTTTATAGATTCAACATGACTTATTATTCCAATTTTTAATTTATCATTGTGTATTTTCTCAAGAGAAGACATTACAACTTCTAACAAATCTTCATCTAATGTTCCAAAACCTTCATCTAAGAAGAAAAGTTCAAGTGGAGCTGTTCCCTTAAGTTGAATTTCTGCTGACAAAGATAATGCAAGTGATAGTGAAGCCAGGAATGTTTCTCCTCCTGAAAGTGTAGATGTATCTCTTGAAACACCGCCATTTTTATAATCTCTTATAAAAAACTTACCATTATCATCCACTTCTAAACCATAATTGCCATTTGTAATATTGTAAAGTCTTCTTGATGCATCTTTTGATATATATTTCAACCTTGATGTAGCTATATATTCAATAAATCTTTTACCCTTAAATATTTTTTCAAGTTCACTTAAAATAGAAAGTTTATGAATGTATTCATTCATTTTTTCTGAAAGAGAGCCTAATTCCTTTATTTTTTCATTAATAAGATTAAATTCTTCATTACATTTTATTCTTTCCTCATTTTTGAGAGTAAGTTCATTTCTTTTCTTTTGCAAATTACTAATAAATTCATTGTATTCTTCTTCTGTGATATTTTTATTATTAAGTTTTTCTTTAAGTCCTTTAATAGTACTTTTTATTTCTAGCATATTATTATTAAATAATTCTATTTCAGATTTTATGCTTAATAATTCCTCTTCTTTTAATAAACATTTACATACTTCCTCTTCATTTGTAAAATTCTCTTGTAACAACAAT
>JAAYQS010000099.1 GCA_012519155.1 Clostridiales bacterium | reverse complement strand
GTGTTTTTATTGTTGTTTTCATTGCCTCACTTATCATCCTTTCCCCTCCTATAATATGTATTAATACTATTATAAAAGGGATTTTTATAAGTGGGGAATTTTTATTCCCTTAAGTGGGTAAATTTATGGTTCTTCCGCCAATATTCGTATTAACGGAAATAATATTTGTAAAAGCATTGATAAATGTACATTTAAAATATATGAACACGGATTTTTACGGAAGAACCAAATTTATTTTACCACTAACATTAAAGAAGCTTATTTATCAGATGATATTTTACACTATGATAATTATTTCTTAAGTTCTAGGAACAAACCTTTAACAACAGAAGCAGTTGAAAGAATAGTTAAATTGGCTGGTGAAGGTGTAAAAGTCAGAAAAGAAATAAGATGTAGTCCTCATACATGTAGACATTATTTTGCACAAGCTCAATTAAGAAATGGATTAGATGTTTATTCATTGAGCAGATTATTAGGACATGAAAATATTAATATAACAAAAAGATATTTACAAGGATTAAAAGATGAAGAAGTATTGGAACTTGGTGTTAAATCAAGTCCATTAATGAATTTAAAAATATAAGAAAAAGGCAAGGTGTAACCAGCACCAAGCCTTAAAAGAAATTAAAGATACACAAAACCAATAATTAAATATTGATTAATTAATCTCTTGAATTAATTGTATTTCAAAAAAATAAGATTTTCAAGGGCTTAGTTTCCTATTGTTAAAAATAGGTCATTTGTTCAGCATTAGAGCAAGTTTAAATAAATCTAATGGTCAGTTGTGCCAATGCAAAAAGACAACTATAACAGGAAGCAAGGAGGAATTACCTTAGTTAGAATCCTTGGAAGGTGTTCATGTTATGCAAAGTGAATGGCTACTAATACCCTTTAAATAAAAGTCATGGTGGTAGCTTGGTACTGTAATCAGTAGGTAAGCATTAACAAAAGATAAAAACATTTAGGACAAGTTATAAATGGTAAAGTTAATGGCATAAATGCAATAATAACTAAGGTTTTGAAGGATGAAGGGACAGACATACTCAGTATTAATCAAAATTATCTTACTTATGACAACATTAAACTTTTGTTTTTTTGCTGTTATAGGTAAGATAATTTTATCTTGAATCAGCTAACAAGAAACCTCAGTATTATTTTTGAGTGTGTAACAAATTAATGTTTCTTATTTAGTTATCTTTATTAAAATAAAGTTGCTTAACAAAAACAATAAGAGGGGGATATAGTTTACTTTGTTTCAATATCAAGAATGGCAAGGAATTTAAAAGATTGTATAGAAATATGTGATTTTTTTATTGAAAGAAATGTACAAGTTAAGATCTTAAAAGAAGGAATAGATACAGCAACATCAACATATAAGTTGTTACTTGGTATATTTGGAGCAGTAGCAGAAATGGAAAGGGATACTATTGCACAGCAAGTTCAAGAGGGTGTTGATAAATGTAAGGCAACAGGAACAACTAAGACAGGTAACTGGTTTGGGCAACCTAAGAAAACAAAAGAATCATTGCCTAAAAACTTTGAAAAAGCATATAAGCAGCTAAAGAAGAATGGTGGAGCATTGACACAAGATGAAGTGGCTAAAATGCTTGGTATTGGAAGAACTACTTTATACAGGTATATTAAATTGTATGAAGGTGACTATTCTGTTTATGAGAGAGCAAATAAAAATAGCAGTGTTGACTAAATTCACATAAATGATAAAATTATACATATAAAATAGTATTATAGAGGAATGATTAATTTGATATTAGTTGATAATGAGATATTAGATAGAGTAAATAATTACAAAAAGTATAAGGATGTTTATTATAATAGAGAATGTAGACCTTTAATAGAAAATTTTAAGATAGAAAGTCTTCAATCAGTATCTTATGATATAGCAATTACAAATAGGATAAAAATATTTAAAAATGAATTTTTAACAATAGATTTAAGTAATAGTCAAGATATTGATAACTGTATGAGAGAAGAAGATATTACTTGTGGGTATTTATTAAGACCTAAAGAATATATCTTAGTTCAGTTGGCAGAAATATTAAATTTACCTGATGACTTGACAGGGCATATAAGACCAAGAACCTCATTTATAAAATTAGGTTTAATTCTAAGTTTTCAACATATAAATCCTTCATATAATGGGCAACTACAGATAGGATTATATAATGCAACTCCAAATGTAATAAAGATTGAGGCAGGTACTAAGATAGGACAAATTGTATTTGAGAAATTAAGTGGAAATGTAAATAAAGATAATTTATATTGTGAAAAGAAAAATTCTAAGTATCAAGGAGAAGAAGGGTTTGTTTCATCAAAAATACATGAAGAATTTAATAAAAAAGTAGAAGAAGAATATAAAAATATATTGAAAAGTATTAGGGGATAGTAATATGGATAGAATAACTGCTGAAGAAGTTATTAATGATTATGTAGAACTAAAATCTAAAAATACTGAAGATAAAATAAAAGAAGCTTTAAAAGAGAAGATTTATGAAGATATTGAAAAACAAATTACTTGTAAGAAAATGAGTGAAATTTTAGATGAAGTTGATAAAAAAGAACAAGAAAAGCAGAAAAAGAGAAAATTAACACATATGAAAGTATTAATATTTGAAACTCTTTTTATTAGTTTTCTTATTGGCTTAATAGTAAATCAAGTAACAGACTTAATAACACAGTCTAAAGGAACAGGAAATATTATAACATGGATATGGATAGTTTCAATAGGAGCAGTGTTAGGATTATTTATATTTTTAATGTATATAGAAAAAATAGAAGATTATATAAACAAAAGAAATGATAAGGAGTAATAATATGGGTGTATTATATGAAATGAACTGGTATTTAGTTATAGATAACAGAAATAAGATAGTACAGATTAATAAAGAGCTTTATAAAACTGTAAAGAGTTCAGCTAGATTATATCCTGTTGGTTCTGTAATTCCATTAATATTAAAAGATGAAGGATGTATAGGTATTATAGAAATTGATAGTTTTGAAGTAAGAAGAAAAGTCACTGAAATTAAATTTAAATTTTTGAATGAATGTAAATTATCAGAAGATATAAAGAATCATTATAAAAATATGTACTTATATATGAAAAAAGAATAATTATTATAAGTGATTTAATCCACCTTTGATGATTGTTAAAAGTGGATTTTTTTTATTAAAGGGGGATGTATAATGAGTTGTAATTCAAGATATGGTATATGTGCATTATGTAAAAAAGAAGGAAAACTGGAATTAAGCCATATTATACCTAAGTTTGTACCAAGAAGATTGAAAAAAAAATCACCAACAGGATTTTTAAGAAATGCATTTGAACCAGATGAAAGATTACAAGATGGAAGTAAGGAATATTTATTGTGTGGTGAATGTGAAGATAGATTTAATATTTGGGAAACTGAATTTTCTAAAAAAGTATTTCATCCATATAAAAATAAGAAATTGGTTGATTTTGAATATGATGACTGGTTAGCTAAATTTATTATTTCAGTTAACTGGAGAACATTATATTTGGATTTACAGGGGCTTAAGAAGGAAAAAAATATTGGTGAAGAAAATATTTCTTTATTGGAAGAAAGTGAGAAAATTTTAAGAGAATATATATTAGAGGAAAGAACAGATATTGGAGATATAGAAGTTAATATGTTCTTATTTGATGATATAAAAATTGCATCACCTGAAATAGTTGAATGTAATCCACATGAATTTTTTAATCATAGCTTGTTTGACTATACATATATTCAGACAAGTGACTATGGAACAGGTATTGGTGTTATAGCTAATCTGTCAGGAATATTAATTTATACAATCATAAAAAAATATCAATAGAAAATAGTGAGAATACTAAAGTTTCATTAGGTAGTGGAATATTTAGAATAAGTAATCAAAAGACTAATAGTCCTATTATTGGTGATGTGTTTAATTATATGAGAGAATCAAGAGAAGCTCAAAAAAGAATATCAGAGGAGCAGATGAAAAAAATTGTTGATTCAGTAAAGAAAAGTGGAAAATATGAAAATAGTGAAATTGCTTTAAATAGAGAAAAGGATAATGAATTAAAGATAGATAAACTTAAGAACTATATAACTAAAAATATATTGTATCATTTTAAAAAATAGGTTAATATTATGATATATGTTACTTAAGAAAATTAACTAAAATAGTAAGTGAAGAACACAGTTTATAAAACTATGATATATATTCATATTTAGCTGTAATGCTTATTGTTAAAAAGACTTGAAAATGCATGTGAAAATACTTTTTGTGAACTGAAACAATTTTGATGTTCAAGAAGTATATCGCCTTCCTTTAGATTATAGGAAGTGTAATTAACTGTAGCAGCTCCTATTCCAGATACAACAAATATTATTTCCATTTCTTCATGCCAATGAAGTGGATACGAAGATTGATAATCAGGCATTTTGCCATTATAAATCATAAATGGAAATGAAGAAGTTCCATGTTTTTTTATTTCTTGAAAATCAGAATTTATTTCATAATTATTCATATAAATAACCGTCCCTAAAAAGATAGTATTATGCAAGAAAAAAAGTAATATTATGTAAGAAATATATCATAGACAATGTTATAATGCAAGTACAATTATTTGTGAGGGGATGAGAATATGAATATAGAAGTAAACAATAAGGAGTTTGAAATTATTAAGCTGCTAGGAAAAGGTAAAGGGGGGTATTCTTATTTGGTAACTGATGGAAAACAAAAATATGTTGTAAAAAAGATTCATCATGAACCATGTAATTATTACCAATTTAGCAATAAGATTCAATCTGAAATAGATGATTATAAATTCTTGAAAAAGATTGGAATTAATTTGCCAGAAATGTATGATGTTGATGTAGATAGGGAACACATTTTAAAGGAATACATAGATGGAGATACAATTTATGAAATGATAAAAGAAGATGTTGATGTTGTAAAATATGTAATTGAATTAAAAGAAATGTGTAAAAAATTATATGCTGTTAATACTAACATTGATTATTTTCCAACTAATTTTGTACCTCAAGATGGAAAATTATATTATATAGATTATGAATGCAATAAATATATGGAAGAATGGAATTTTGAAAATTGGGGTGTTAAATATTGGTATAAAACTAAAGAATTTATTTCATACGTTAATAAAGAACTTGTTAAAGAATTCTTTAAAGATGGTTATGAAAAACATAATTATGATAAAATAATGGAAATTGTAGCTGAAAATTATATAGATCATAGTCCAGCTGGTGCTAGGAGTAATAAAGATGCAGTAGGTATTTTAAAAGTAGTAGAAGGAATGTTTAAAGATTTAAAACTAGATATATTAGATGTTTTTGAGGAAGATAACATGGTAGCAACAAGAATTAAATATTCTGGTGTTCATGTTGGAGAATGTATGGGTATAAAAGGTACAGGTAAAAAGATAGAATTTGAAGCATTAGAAAACTTTAAAGTGCAAGAAGGAAAGATAATTGAGTCTTGGGGCTACTGGCCTGATATGCAAATTAAAGAGATATTAGAAGGCAAAAATTAACAATTAGCAATTAGTATAAGGCAGGAGAGAAATATCGTATCTGTTAATCCTAAAGATCAAATTAATGAAATAAAAGAATTTTTTACATGTTAAATAGAAAGAATATTTGATAATAAAAAGCTTTTATATATTATTTAACTTTTTTAAACTTTTTCCATTCTTTATCATATATTAGAAGGAGGAATTTATAAGGAAGTAATAAATATGAAAACTTTTAAATCAATAGTACAAAGGCTTAATAATAGAGGGACAATACTATCTTTGGCAGCACTTATTGTTTCACTTGTAGCACAATTTGGAATAGATATAGATTCGCAGAAAATTTTGGGTATAGTTCAAACTGTATGTTCAATACTTATTTTATTAGGAGTACTTAATGATCCAACTACAAATGCTAAAGGATATTTACCTGGAGTAAGTGATAAATTAATAGATATTAATAGTTCTATCTAGAGGTTTAATAAAAGATAATAATAAAAAATAAATGATAAAATAAAATAATGATGATATAATTTATATAGCAAATAAAAAAAGGGGAAGAATATATGAAAAAATTAATAAAAATAATTATTCCAGTTATGTGTATTTTATCATTAATGTTAGTAAGTTGTGGAAAATCAGAAACAAACAGTAAATCTGAAGATAAATCATCTGTTAGTGAAAATAATGATAAATCTCAAGATAGTATTACAGAAAGTGGTGATTTACCAATAGCTACAATAGAAATCGAAAATTATGGTACTGTCAAAGCAGAATTATATCCTAAGATAGCTCCAAATACAGTAGATAATTTTATTTCATTAAGCAATAGTGGATTTTATAATGGATTGACTTTTCATAGAGTTATTAAGGATTTTATGATTCAAGGTGGGGACCCTAAGGGTGATGGTACTGGTGGTCCTGATTATGCAATAAAAGGTGAATTTACATCTAATGGATTTGAAAATTCTCTAAAGCATACAGAAGGTGTTTTGTCTATGGCAAGATCACGTCAGCCTGATAGTGCTGGAAGTCAATTTTTTATAATGACAAGCACTAGTAGTCATTTAGATGGAGAATATGCAGCCTTTGGTAAGGTAATAGAAGGGATGGATATTGTAAAAAAGATACAAGAAGTTAAAACAAATTCAAATGATAAGCCTATTGAGAATGTGGTTATTAAATCAATAACAGTAGATACAAAAGGGGTTAAATATAGCGAACCAGAAAAAATAAAGTAATTATACTTGTGATAATTTACAAAAGTCTATCAATATATTTTTCATTAATGAGTTAATGATAAAAAACTAAGAAAAATTTTTTAGAATATATAAAGGGCATGCAATAAGCGTGCTCTTTAAAATATTTATTGTTTTTTTAGAATATTATCAATACCATTAAAAAGTGGTTTTGATATTAAACATATTATTAAAGTTACAAAAGCAGCAATATAAAATGGAATATAAGGACAAGATTTAAAAACTTCAAAAAGTGAACCATAAAGAGCTTGGCCTATTGGATTTGCATACATTCCTATGCACATTGCACAGGATATTACTTTACCAAGCATATTTTCTGGTGTTAATATTTGAAGATATGACATTACTTGAATAGAAAATAATGCTGCAAGTGTCATCATTATTACACAGCTTATTAATATTATTATGTAAGAAATCATTGGAGTAATTACGAAGTTAAGAGATAATCCAATAGGTATAAGTGTTAACATGCATAAAAGTAACATAATGGGACTATGTTTTGCTTTTATTTTTGTTGCAAGGACACCAGCTAGTAATCCACCAATTAAACTACCAGCACCTATAGCACCTTGGGCATATCCGTAAAGTTTATTAGAAGTTTCAACATCAAAGCCAAGTGATTGTGTAACAACAATTGGAAGGCCTATAATTACTAAAGCGCTTAAAAAAAGATTTATTCCACATATTACAAGTGAAACTTTCCATATAATTGGTTTATCATGTTTTATAAATTTAAAACTTTCTTTTAAATCATTATAACCTATTTTAAATATATTACCTTTAGATTGTAATTTTTTATATGGTATATTTATAAAAATTTCCATAATAGCAGATAATAAAAAGCAGCCTACACTTATATATAATATTACCATTATTCCAAGACTTGAATAAAGAATACCTCCAATTATAGGACCTACAAGACTTGCAAGGGAATTAACTAGATTTATTATAGCGTTACCTTGCATTATATGTTCTTCATTTAAAAGAAGTGGAATACTTGCTTGTACTGCTGGTTGGTATGTTCCTTGAATACCATAAAGTATAATAAGGGAAATTAATAGAAGTAATACTATATCTACTTTTCCAAGAAGTAGTGCAATAATTAACGATAATGCTGCAGTACTAAAATCAAGAATAACCATAATGTTACGTTTGTTAATTCTATCAGCAATTATACCTCCTATAGGACATAAAACAATCATTGGGATAAATGAACAAGCAGAAATTATTCCAAATAATGCAGCTGAACCTGTTACATTAAGAAGGTATAGTGGAAGAGCAAACCTTAAGGCTTGATTACCAAATATTGATACAATTTGTCCTATTACTACAAGTAAAAAGTGGATTGTCAACACTTTTTTATACAATTATTATTCGGTCATATTAGAAATTCTATATTCTACTGGTGTCATATAACCTAAAGCACTATGTATGCGTTTGTTGTTATACCATAGAACATAACTTCTTAATTCTAATTTTAATTGTTCCAAACTTTCAAAAATCCTATCAAATGCAAATTCAGTCTT
>JAAYQS010000098.1 GCA_012519155.1 Clostridiales bacterium | reverse complement strand
CATTTTAATTCCAGGTGCTGCTGTCCATTTTCCTCCAACACTATAATGAATATATGGGTTTTCATATCCCTTGTAGTATATTGTAGTAACATTTTTTGATTTTTCTGTTACTGTAATTGTCTTTTCAAAGGAAGTTTGACCTCCTTGAGCTTCTCTTGCATATGCAACAATTTTATAAGTTCCTGCTTTTTCTGGCTTCCAAGTTACTGAATTGCTACTAGAAGAATTTAAAATTGATTCTCCATTAACTGTAATTGAATAATAATTTAAGCCCTTACCACCAGTTGTATTTATTGTAAGAATAGCTTCATTACCTTCCTTAAATGTATCTCCTAAACTTGATGTAACTGATTGTATTTTAAGATATTCATATGGCAATATTGTAAGATTTAAGCTTTTACTTGTAACTGTTTTATCATCTTTAGCTTCTACAGTTATTGTGTAATTTCCTTCCTTACCCATCATCCATGCTAAATCACTATATTGTGAATAGTTTCTTATAATGCCACTTTCACCTGTTGTATTATTTTTATAAGAATATCTATATTGAACATTTCCAGTAGCATTTTTTACTTGAGCTTTAAAAATAGCTTGATTACCAGACACAATTTTATCTCCAACATTAGATGTAAAACTAGAAATCTCTAATTTTTTAGTTGGTTTTTCAATTTTTGTTATTATACCGTTATTAAATGTATAATATCCAGGTGTAAATGTGTAATTTTTGCCACCATTACTATCCCATTGACCAGCTCCATTATTAAAACATGCTATAAGGTTTCCTTCATCCCCTAAATCAATAGTTGACTTATATGGATATCCTTCTAGTTCATCACATTTTTCCATTTGTATTCCTGGAGCACTTGTCCAAAAGCCATTATCGCCTATTTTGTAATGAATATTTGGATTATTATAGCCCTTATAGTATATGTGCACAGTTGTTTCTTCTGAATTAGTAACTTTATAAATTGTTGATTTTTCTGCCTTTTGACCACTTTTAGTATCTTCCGCAATAACTTTAACTGTATATGTTCCTTTTTCATTTGGAATCCAATTAAATATATCAGATTTATTGCTTGTACTTACTATTTTGTTATCTTTAATAATTTCATATGTGTATTTGATAAATTCACTATCTTTATTTACTTTACATGATATATTTATTGGTGTGTTAATTTCCTGTGGTGAATTTTTATCAAAATTTATACTTTCTATTGAAAATTCTTCTGCTGGAAGTATATTTAATTCTTTTTCAAAATAAGCTTGTTCTCCTGTAATTAAATCGTCAACAGAAATAACAACAGAAAACTTACCAGGTTCTTTTGGAAATACAAAAACATTTCCACCTTGCTCTAAAAAGTCATATTTCATATCTTCATAGCCAGGATATAATCCATAGCATATATTAATATCATATTTACCTGAACCACCTGTTATATTAGAAGATACTAATATACTATCAAAAGCTCTACAAACATCTTTAGATGCAACAGCACTTAATTTTAAACTATCATATACTTCACTTGCTTTATTATCTCTTATTTCATATATTCCAGGAGTTACTTTATACCTATTACTCCACTTACCTTCAGATTTAACCATAACAAAAATATCTTCATCATTGTAGTTATCTAAATCTATAATAGAATAATAAGAATCAGAACTATTACTGTTTAAATTCATCTTCAATTCACTAGACCAATTTCCATTACCTATTTTATACTTTATATAAGATTGAGAATTATCATAGGCTAATACCTTAACTCTATTATTTGTAATTTGTTTTTTTACAAAATTAGAATATCTGTTATCATTTGTATATGCCCTTACTAAATAAGTTGATTTTCCAATTGCAAAATTATCATCTTCATAATAATTTTCTTTAGTTTTTGCAATTAAATTATCATTACGATATATCTCATACCCTTCTATATTATCTACTTTGGGCCATTCTAATTTATATCCAGAGTCTGTATTTATAACATTCAGTTCAGAAGGCGTACCAACTTCACTTTCCTTAAGATAAAAACTGCTAAAAGAATTGCAAATTGAATAATCATCATTATTTTTTGCTTTTAATAAATATTCTTTATTGTTCTTTTTATCCTTAAGCTTAACTTCTTTAATTGTATGTGTATAATTTCCTTGTCCTATAATGTCCTCAATTTTAAATGTCAATCCATTTTTCATAATATAATTTAATGTATAATTTTCATTAATTGCAGCCAAATCAAAACTCATTTTTCCTTCTGATACATTATTGCTACCATCTAATGAAATTCCTTCATTATAAGAATTCATTCCATCTGATGAAAATGGATATAAATAAGTATCTTTATCTGTACAATCTCCATTATTAATAGTCATTCTTAAGGCTTCCCTATCATTAGTATCAAAAGTTACTTCTAAATATAATTTTTCCTTATCTGCTTCCTTTTTTATTGTAAAAGTATTTAACTCATAACCTTCTATTATAGGTCTTTTATTATTATATCCTTTATATCCATTTACTGATGATACCTTATTTAATGCATCATAAGCCACCCATATAAATCCATTATTTCCGTAATCTTCTCCCCATGAATTTACGATTTTAAATGCACCCATTTCTCCATCATCTATCTTGTTGTTATTATTCACATCAATCCATATATCATCATTATATCCAACAAGTGTCATTTCATGACCACCATACATATTACCATCACAAGTATATACTGCTTGTTCATTAGCAAATTTACTATTTTCTGGTACTTCATCATTAGTTTTTAAATTAGTAGTACAAAAATCATATATTGTTGTTGAAATAGAAAGTATATTTCCATCATTAAGTACTTTCTTTATAACATTTAAATTATCATCTTTTGCAGATGTAATTGGAGTATCTTCACTTTCATCTGCAAATTTCACATTTATAATATCATCAATTTGATATTGTTTTGCCTTTTCATATAAATTTAATTCAGGTTGAGTGTGATAATCAGTAACAAAATTTGGTGATACATTATAAGATGTTTCTACTGGAACATCCTCAATTGTAACTGATCCAATTTCTTTTAATACCTTAAGGCAATCAGAAGTTAAAGAACCATCATCAGCACCATGATTAGTTAAATTATATGTCCAAATAGGGCTCATAGTGTTTTCTATTGTAGACTCTCTATTTAATTCTTTATTAGTCATGTAAGTCATACAATAATATGTATTTGCATAACTAACACATGCACCTACATATTGACAACTTATCTTTGGAAAATATTTTTTAGTTTTCTCGTCTGTAGGTAAATCAACTTTTGATGGCAATATACTTGGTGCAGCATTTTTTAACATATTATTATTTTGTTTTTTGCTGTTTTTTAATTGCTGAAGTTCATTTACATTTGTAACAATAGTACTGTTATTCTTAAGCCAGTTTTTACTTTCTTCAGTTGGCTCAATTAATCCCGTTGGCATAGAAGAAAAATCTTCTTTTTCTAGATTATTATCATCAGCTTCTTGTGATGATTCTTCATTATAAGTATACTTATCCCTTTCATCTGTAGCTAAAGCTTCTATTCTTGCTGGAAATAGACTACATATAAATGTACCTAAAGCAAAAAACGTTGCTACTCTTTTTAATAATGTTTTTTTATTCATTTTTTCCCCCTTGTTTTTTCAAAAATACAATAAACTATATCTTTTGTATTTCAAAATTCATATAAAAATGATATTTTATACCGTAGATAGTATAACATTATGTTTTAAAAAAATCTTTAATACTTTGCCTTATAAAGTCTAAAGTAAACGTTATTAACTACTTTTTTCTTCTAATTTTAAAATTATACTATATTTGCAGCAAAACACCATCTTATTAATATTTTGCTGCAAAAACCATCAAAAAGCATCAAAATTATATTACTTCATTTTATTAATAATATATATTGTAAAACACTTATTTGATTTTGTTATATTTACTTCATTCCAATTAACATAGGTAGGTTTTAAAAAATATTTTTTATCAATAACTTCAATAATTCTATAGCTTCCATTTGGAATGTTTTTAAATGATGCTTTACCAATGTTATCTGTTTGTTTACACTCAATAAGTTCTGGGCATACACCATTTATTTTATACAAATTGATAGAAACTCCCTTTAATTCTATTCCTTTTATATTTCCTAAATATGCATATACATTTATTTCTCCTGTTTCTTCTTTATCTTCTTTTTTGCATCTTTCATTTTTTAATTCTTCACCCTTACCATCATCAAATTTGTCATCCTTATTTGATTTTACACATTCAAAATTCTTTTTATACTCATTAAAAAATTCTGCATATTCATTTTTTATATAGTCCTCATCATAGAAATCTTCATCACAATAATAATCTTTGTTTTCATAATATTTTTTACATTTTTCAATATCTTTTTCTTCATCACTTAATTCTTTTTTCTTTTTTCTACTAACACATTCTTTTTCTTTCTTTTGATTATGATTTTTATCTTTAGAATACCTTTTATTTGTTACACTACCTTTTCCAAAAACATCACTTACACCATTACAAGTAAAATTTTCACACCTACCATCAGGATAAGTTATATCAAAATTGACAATTAACTTTTCATTTCCCTTAACATCCTCAAATTCCTGAACACTTTTCATATAGTCATTCATATATTTATTAATAATAGGATCTTTTTCCTCCATATTCGTTATACATGTTTTATTAATGGGCTCCTTATCCACAATTATCCCTCCCTATGAAAGTACAATTTTTACAATATAAAAATTTTATATTATAAAATATGAGAAAAGTTTTAATAATGTGAACCATGAATAATTTACAAAAATATTCACAAACTAATTATGATATCTTTATAGGAAGTGACTTTATGAAAAAAATATTATCAATTTTATTATTACTTTTAATAATATTTCCTACAAAACCATATGCAGAAGAAATTGAAAATGAAAAAATAATATACCTTACCTTTGATGATGGTCCAGGAGCAAAGGTAACTGAAAACATATTAGATATATTAAAATCTGAAAATATTAATGCAACATTTTTTTAATTGGTGACCAAATAAAAGATCAGGAAGATTTAGTTAAAAGAATAAATGATGAAGGAAACGCTATAGGATTACATAGTATGTCTCATTCTAAAAACAAATTATATTCATGTAATGAAAACTTTATTAATGAAATGTTTGAAGAACAAATCCTGTTGGAAAATATTTTACAAAAGAAAATATTCCTACTTAGATTTCCATTTGGATGTAACAATACAAACTACCACTTAAAAAAATCTTTAGTAGATGATCTTCATAACAAAGGCTTTAAAATATATGATTGGAATGCAGATTCTACAGATGGTGCCAATGCTAATGCACCTGTTCAAACTATTGTAAAACGTGCAAAATCTGATAAAGATACTATATATCTTTTAATGCACTGTGGATTTATTAACAAAAACTCAGCTAAAGCTCTTCCAGAAATAATAAAATATTATAAAGATAATGGTTATACATTTAAAGTAATTACTGAAGATACACCTGAAATTTTTCATTATATTGAAAAATAGCTTCATTGTTGAAGCTATTTTCCTAATACTTATTTAATAAATTCTTGTGTTGCATATACCTTATTTCCTATTTTATATACACCTACTCCAATACTAGTGTATGAATTTGAAATATAACATATTTTTTATATAAATTTACTGGTAACTTTATGGGGATATTTCAAATATAAACTTGCATATTTATATTATTCATTTACAAGAAATATATTCTTAAAGAAATATATATTATGATAAACTTAAATATAAAAATAGTGGATTTAAAAAGAATGTATTTCTAATTAAATCCACTTACCCTTAAAGTTTTCTTCCAAGAAGCTTTTTAACATTATTAAATTCATCAGGCTTACTATAATAATATCCTTGTACAACATCACATAGTATACCTTTTAAATATTCAACCTGTTTTTCTTCTTCAACACCTTCTGCTACAACGTTTATTCCAAGTTCATGAGATAATTCTATTATTGCTTCTACGATGCATCTACTCTTTTTGTCATTTAACAAATCTATTACAAAACTTCTATCAATTTTCAAAACATCAATAGGCAATTTTGTAAGATAATTAAATGAAGAATATCCAGTACCAAAATCATCTAGTGCCACACTTGTTCCTAAACTTTTAATTTTATTTAACTGTTCAATGTTTTCATCACATGTTTTCATAAGCATACTTTCTGTAATTTCAACTTCAATATACTTAGATGGAACATTGTATTTTTTTATAAATGTTTTAAAATCATCTATTATATTACTATATCTAAACTGTACTTCAGAAAAATTAACTGCTACTTTAAAATCATCATGACCTTCATTTAAAAGATTTTTTACTTTTTTAAAGACTTCTTCTAGTACAAATCTACCTATTGGAATTATCATCCTTGTACTTTCTGCAACTGGTATAAACTCCATAGGACTAACATTTCCAAGTTCTTTGCTTTTCCATCTAAGAAGAGCTTCAAAACCATTTACTGTAGAATCCTGTAATACTACCTTAGGTTGAAAAACTACATATAATTCATTATCTGAAATAGCAGTTCTTAAACCTTTTTCAATAGCATATACCCTATCTATTTCAGTACTTATACTATTATCAAAAAATTGAATTTCATCCTTACCATCATTTTTAGCTCTATATAATGCAGTATCAGCATTTTTCAATAGTATATTGTAATTACTTCCATTATCAGGCGAAAGGGCTACTCCTATTGACACAGTAATAAAAATCTCATTACCATTTAGTTTAATTCCCTCTTCAAAAGATTTTCTTAATAAAATTGCTAAATCTTTTGCTTCATTAAATGATTCTATACCATGTCTAAATATAATAAATTCATCACCGCTATATCTACATATAAGATCTCCTGCTTCAATTATTTTACTAAGTCTTATTGCAACCTTTTTTAAAATTCTATCTCCATCCTCATGACCATAAGTATCATTTATATACTTAAAATTATCTATATTAACTAAAACTAAGGCACATGATTCATTTTCCTTTTGAGATATTTTAAGATAATTATCTATAGTTCTTTTAGTATACGTACTAGATGGAAGATTAGTAACAACATCAAAATCAACTATGTTTTTTAATTCTTCTTCTGCTCTTCTTTCTCTTGTTACATCGTGAATTAAACCAAAATAAAATTGTACATATCCCATTTCATCATAAAAAGCTCTTAATTTTACATTAACACAAATAGTTCTGTTATTTATATCTTTCAATTTAAATTCAAGTCTTACATCCTTGTTACGCTGAATAATCTTATTCCAGATATTAAAAATTTCATCACCATTCATGTCATCATAAATGATATTTGAAAATTCTTCTAATGTAAACTTTACACTATCTCGTTTTTCTGAATTTAGCACTTTTGCCATATTCCCCATAATTTGAATGGTTTCACTTTCAATATTACAAATAATTAAATTATCCTTTGAAAACTCCAAACAACCACGGTACAGTTTGTTAATTTCATCATTGTTCAAATTATTAGAATTTAAATTTTCAAACCTTAAATAAGCTAAATTTTCATCCAATCTAATCTCCCTCCTTGGATTTAGATCTTAGACACTCTAATATTTAGCTCAATTAACATAAACTTAAAGCTTATTTATCATTATTTTTTTGTCATTGACAATAGATACTACTAAAGCTGTAACTGCTGATGCAAGAACAGCTAATTTCATTACTTTTTTCTTTTTCATAAATATAACCTCCATATTCAATATAATTTAAATTCAAAACTAAAGCTAAAAAATATTTTGTAAGTTTTACTAATTACATCTAAATTGATTTAATTCCCCATTATATGAATACCCTATTGCCCTTAACCTCTCACATATTAAATTTTTAGATATATCATTTTCTATGCAAAAGCTTTCTAATGAACCATAAAAATCTCTAAGTTTCATATTAACTAAACTTAATAAAATATTAGGGTCCATACTCCTAATAGTTTCTTCGTTCATTACTCCTTCTCCTTATAAATATTATATCACAGTAAAAATAATCGACTTATAATTTTATACATAATTAACAATTTATTTACGAAATATAAAATAACATTAAAATTACTTATAATTCCAATATGCTATTCTTCGTCATAAATGTCTAAAAATGATGTTTTTTTCCCTTTCTTTTCCCAACCTAATATTGAATCCATTGCAACATTTTCAGCTGATTTAAAAATAGATTTATCAACATCCTTAAAATTCTTTTTAAGTTCTTTTATCATTTCTTTTATTTCAAATCTCTTATTTCCAATCTTTTTTGCAGCTATCATGCAAGCACAATTAAGAGGCCATATACCACTGTAGTTTATAAATCTTTTTATAGCTTCTTCTTCTATTAAGTATAATGGTCTTATAAGTTCAAGATTTTCAAAATTTTTAGCTTTAAGTTTTGGTAGCATTGTTTTAAAATTACCTGCATAAAGTACATTAAGCATTGTAGTTTCAATAACGTCATTAAAATGATGACCAAGTGCTAATTTATTGCATCCAAGTTCCTGTGCCTTAGCATAAAGAGAACCTCTTCTCATTCTTGCACACATATAACAAGGATAATCCTTAGCCATTTTATCTACTACTTCAAAAATTCCAGATTCATATATATGTGCTGGTATTTCTAAATATTCTAAGTTTTCTTTAAGAAGCTTTTTAATTTCAGGATGATACCCTGGATCCATAGCTATAAATTCAAGTTCAAAATTTACTTGACCATGTCTGTGAAGTTCTTGAAAAAGTTTTGCCATAAGCATACTATCTTTTCCACCTGATATTGCAACTGCAATCTTATCACCATCTTGAATTAATTCATATTCCTTAACAGCCTTGCAAAATTTAGACCATATAGGCTTTCTATATCTTTTAACTATACTTCTTTCAATTTCCTTTAGAGGCTTTTTTTCTTCCTCTGGTATTATTCTTTCGCATCCATTACCTGCAATGCCCATTATATATCACCTCATTACCATGATATTATATCACATAAAGCTATTTGTATTCATTGAAAGTTAAAATTTCATCTATGTTTTTTCTCACCTTTTTTCTTGGTTCTTTAATATCATAATACCCAAGAGCTATTACAAGATGTATTTCCTTATTTTTAGGAATATTTAAAAGTTCCTTTATAGGTTTTTCTCTAAACCATCCCATCATACATGTGCCAAGTCCTAAATCTCTTGCAGCTAAACATATGTGTTCACTTGCAATTCCAATATCCATTGAAGTAAAATCCTTTTGTTTTATTATACCTCCAATTTTAGATGTAATATTTCTTTTTTCCCCTACAACAACTATAAAGGCAGGTGCTGTTAAAGCAAATTTATTTATATTTGCAACTAAAGGATCATGAAGCATATGGGCTAATTTTTCTACCTTTTCTTTATTATTTACAATCACAAATTTCCAAGGTTGAGCGTTACAAGCTGAAGGTGCCACCCTTGCACTTTCAATAATTTTTATTATTTTTTCTTTTTCAACTTCTTTATTTATATACCCCCTTACACTTTCTCTTTTATTAACCAATTCAAAAAAATCCATTTTCTTACCTCTTATAATATCTTTATACTAATCTTATTATCTTTAATATAAGCTTCGCACTTTCCACCCTTTTTTAATTTTCCAAAAAGAATAGAATCTGCCATTTTAAACTTTATTTCATTATTTATTATTCTTTGTATTTCTCTTGCTCCAAATTCTACACTTACTCCTTTATTTATAATATAATTAATGCATTCTTTGTTAGGAACAACCTCTACATTTTTATTCATAAGTTTTTTATTTAAAATATCAAATTGTTTTAATGTAATTTTTTCTGCCATAGCATCATCAATATCATTAAATATAATAATTTTTGTTAATCTATTTCTAAATTCAGGATTAAATATTTTTTTAACTTCATCTATCATATTTTCTCTTTTTATTTTTCTTTCACCAAAGCCAATAAGACTCTTATTAACTTTTGAAGCCCCTGCATTAGATGTCATAATAAGAATTACATTTCTAAAGTCAGTTTTTCTACCTTTACTATCAGTAAGGTTAGCATAATCCATAACTTGAAGTAATATATTGTATATGTCAGAATGAGCTTTTTCTATTTCATCAAGTAAAAGTACACAATGAGGATTTTTTCTCACAGCATCTGTAAGAAGTCCCCCTTCTTCATATCCAACATATCCTGCTGGAGATCCTATAAGTTTTGATATTGTATGTTTTTCTGCATATTCACTCATATCAAATCTAATAAGTTCAATATTTAATGTTTTTGCAAGAACCTTTGCAATTTCAGTTTTTCCAACTCCTGTTGGGCCAACAAATAATAAACTAGCTACCGGCTTATTATCATCATTAAGTCCTGCTCTTGAAAGTTTTATAGCTTCTGTAACATTAAAAACAGCTTCATCTTGACCAAAAACTTGGCTTTTTATTATTTTATCTATATTTTTTAACTTTTTACTTTCATCAGCCTCTACTGTTTGCTTTGGCACATTACATATTTTTGACAATACTTCTTCAATAAGTTTTTTATCTACAGTCTGCCTCTTTTTATTTTGAAGATGCATTTCTCTATATGCACCAGCTTCATCAATTAAATCAATAGCCTTATCTGGCAAAAACCTTTCAGTTATATATTTGTCACTTAAAATAACCGCATGTTCAATGGTACCTTTTAAATATCTTACCTTGTGAAAATCTTCATAATATTTTTTTAATCCATTTAAAATTTCTATAGTTTCATCAATTGAAGGTTCCTTTATTTGAACTTTTTGAAATCTTCTAAGAAGGCTTTTACTTTTTGCAAAATATTTATTATATTCTTCATAAGTTGTAGCACCTATAAATTTTATTTTTCCATCTGCAAAATATGGTTTTAATATATTAGACGCATCAAGAGCCCCTCCATTAGTGGCTCCAGCTCCAACTATATTATGTATTTCGTCAATATAAACAATAGGATTTTCAATTGTACTAATACCATCCATAATAAGTTTAAGTCTTTTTTCAAAATCACCTCTATATTGCGTTCCTGCAAGAACTGTACTTAATTCAATAGAATATATTTTTGCATTTTTCAATTTTTCTGGCACATTGCCTTCGTTAATTAATTTCGTAAGTCCCATAGTTATAGTAGTTTTACCTACACCTGCTTCACCTACATGGATTGGATTGTTCTTTGACTTCCTACAAAGTATTTCCATAGTTCTTTCAAGTTCATTTTTTCTTCCAATAAGGGGAGTCTTATCATAAACTTCTTCATTTAAACAAGTAACATATTTTAGCCACTCTTTTTCTTCCTTATGCATACTAGAATCTTTTTTAACATCTTCAATAGAACTACTATATTCATCTTCATAATTTATAAGTTCTCTAATTAAGTTTATCTGTTTAACTCCTTGTTTTTCTACAAAATACGCAGCATTGCTTTCTCTAAGATTAAGTATGCCACTAATTATATGTGGAAGTTCAATAACATCTTTATCACATGAAGTTGCCTTAAGAGTTGCAAAAGATAATACTTCATTAAATGAAAAACTTATTTCCGGATCACCTTTACAGTCTGAATCTAATTCATTTTCTAAGTAATTTTCTAAGTCCTTTTTTAACTTTTTTGAATTACCACCACTTTTATTAAAACTTTCTTGAAATTCCTTATTATTTACTATAGCAAGAAGCAAGTGCTCAGGAGTTACATATTCATGTTCCTTTTCTTTTGCTATGCTTATTGCATTTATTATTAAGTTTTCTACCATATCATTAAATTTCATAATCTTACGCCTCTTCCACCTTTATTCTAAATGGATATCCCTCATCTTTAGCTAGACTAAGGGATTTTTCGACTTTTGTTTTTGCAATATCATATGAATAAATTCCAACTACAGCACTGCCACCTTTATGTACACTCATCATTAAATTAAATGCTTCTTCATTATCCTTATTGAATATTTTTACTAATATATATATTACAAAATCCATTGATGTAAAATCGTCATTATACATAATTACTTTAAATTTACTAGGCTTTTTAATTTTTATTTTTTCTTTTTCTAAACCTTGTGTATTTAAACCCATATTATTCTCCTTGTTTTGTTTTATAAAAATTATATCTTAAATTATATGATATCATATATAGCTTATTTTAGTTAGCATTAAAAATATAATGTTTTATAGTAAACCAACAAAGAAACAGCTCTAACCATTAATTAAAACAATATACTTTTAATGTTTACAATTAAAAATATATTGTTTTTCATTAAAGTTTTTGTGCCATAAATTAACAATATATATTGTTAATTTTTATTAAATTGTAAAAAAATTTAACTTATTGCTTCTTTAACTTTATTAGCTTTTCTCATTAAATTATCAAACATATCTGGTGTCAATGATTGTGCTCCATCACATAAAGCATTATCAGGATCATTATGAACTTCGATTATAGCTCCATCTGCACCTGCTGCCACAGAAGCCATAGTAAGTGGTTCTACCATAAAACGAAATCCTGCAGCATGACTTGGATCTATTATTACTGGAAGATGTGTTTTTTTCTTAAGCATAGGAACTGCTGAAATATCTAATGTATTTCTCATGGATGTTTCAAAAGTTCGTATACCTCTTTCACAAAGAATCACATTAGAATTTCCACCTGCCATAATGTATTCTGCACTCATTAATAGCTCATCTAAAGTAGCAGACATACCTCTCTTTAAAAGTATTGGCTTATTAATTTTTCCAAGTTCCTTTAAAAGGTCAAAATTTTGCATATTTCTAGTACCTACCTGAATTAAATCTACATTTTCAAATAAATCTATTTTATCCTGACTCATAATTTCTGTTACAATAGGAAGTTTTGTCACCTTCTTAGCTTCTATCAGAAGTTCTAAGCCATTTGCTCCAAGGCCTTGGAATGAATATGGAGAGGTTCTTGGTTTAAATGCCCCGCCTCTAATCATTGATGCCCCTGATAGTTTTACTTTCTTTGATATATCTATTATTTGATCTTTTGATTCAATGGAACATGGACCTGCTATTACTTTAAAACTTCCATCTCCAATTTTAACTCCAGATACGTCAATAATAGAATCCTCACTGTGCATAATCCTATTTGATTTTTTATAACTTTCCTTAACCTTTACTATATCTTCTACCACATTGTATTTTGTAATTTCATCTTTAGAAATTTTGCTTAAATCTCCAACTACACCTAATGTATCATTTTCTCCATTATTAGATATTATTATTTGAAGCCCCCTCTTTGTAATTTCATTTTTAAGTTCATTTACTATCATTTTATCAGATTTATTTTTTAATATAATTATCATTATATATTCCTCCATTTCATAATATTAAAAACATAATAGCCGGCCTTATTATGCTTTTTTATATAAAAAATAACCGATATTTGCAAGATAGCTGCAAACATCGGTTAAAAGTTTTATCTTAAATACAAATTTTTCTAATCAAAAATTTTATACCTTTCAAACTTTCTATGAGATGTTTTAATGCAGCAAAATAACCCAGCGCTAAAATAAAAGCCCCAGTATCTAAAAAATGAATATAAATTTTTATTTAATCTATTATTCAAATTTGCTAACATTTAATTCATCTCCTTTCTTTTTTGTAAAT
>JAAYQS010000097.1 GCA_012519155.1 Clostridiales bacterium | reverse complement strand
TCCTTGTAATTTATAGTATTGGTCGGCAAACCTACTATTATTTTACATTGGAGGTTTTTTTATTTCTACTTATAGCTAAAAGCTTTTTAGAACCACAGGTCGAACCTGTGGTATTCATTAAATACAAAAAATTAAGACAGTGCATAAAACACTGCCTTAATTTACTTCATTTTCGATTTCTTCTATTGACTTTACATCACGAATATTTTCATTTAATGATTTTTCTTTTTTAAGCTTTTCTTCCTGAATATTTTTAGCTTCAATTTCTTTTAGTTCATTAATATGCTTAAACCAATTTGTTATAATGTAAAAAAGATTTACAACATCCTGTTCATTATAAAGAAGAATTTTTTCTAATTTTTCCTTTGGCATTCTAGTTAAATAATCTTTATCCTTCATAACTTTATGAAAGGTTTTAGCAAGATTAGATCCACTTATAACTTCACTTTCTCGCTCTATACCAAATCCTTTTTCTAGTTTTTTAAGGCCTATTGATCTTTTGCATTCATGCTCATATTCCTTTTGAATATCTATAGACTTATATTCTTTCTTAAAATCATATTCTATGCCGTATTTTTCAAAAAGATAATTAATAACTGTAAAATCATTGTTGCCTGAAAAAGTAACTATTGTATCTTTACCACTAGCCTTCATATTTTTAAAATACTTTTGTGCTAAATATAAAATTTCCTGACCTTCATCCTTATTTTCAATCATATATTGAGTAACCTGCAATATATGATTATTTTTATTATATA
The DNA here is from genome assembly GCA_012519155.1 of Clostridiales bacterium. Taxonomy (GTDB): domain Bacteria; phylum Bacillota; class Clostridia; order Clostridiales; family Clostridiaceae; genus Clostridium. The sequence continues at coordinate 5,233 of JAAYQS010000097.1, read as the reverse complement.
CACATGCTCCAAAAACACCTATACATTTAGGCTTTTTATACACATAATGCTCTAAATCAAAAAATATCATATTTTCAGGTTTAACTTTTTCATTATTATTTAACAAAAAATCACTTTCTGAAATATCACTTACCTTTAAAGAGTTTTCTCTTATTATCACGCCTCTATCACTCTTTTCTTTTTTATTTTTGAGTACCTTGATTTTTATATAACAATTATACATATATTTTTTTGTTATGTAAATCAAAACAATTAATAATAAGAGATTAAGTCTAATTTATTTCATTAGCTTTCTTATAGTTTTTAAAAGATCATCAATTACCTCTTCATTACCTTCTTTTATATCATTAACTACACATGTTTTTACATGTTCTTCTAATATTTCCTTTGCAAATGAATTAAGTGCTGATTGAACTGCAGAAACCTGAGTTAAAATATCTGTACAATAAGCATCATTTTCAAGCATTTTTTTTATGCCTCTAACCTGCCCTTCAATTCTATTTAATCTATTAGTAAGATTTTTTTTATCTTCATTAGTCCTTTTTTTGGTTTTTACATTTTTACATTTACAGTTTTCATCCATATATAAACCTCCAAATTATAATTTTTTTGTTCTAAGCCTTAAAGCATTTGAAACAACACATACTGAACTTAAAGACATAGCAAGACCTGCAAACATTGGGTTTAATAAAAGTCCAAATGATGTATAAAAAACTCCAGCTGCTATTGGTATACCTATTACATTATAACAAAATGCCCAAAATAAATTTTCTTTTATATTAGTAATAGTTAATTTGCTCAATTTTATTGCTTTATAAACATCATTTAAATCTGATTTCATAAGCACTATACTACATGATTCAATAGCAATATCAGATCCAGCGCCTATAGATACACCTACATCAGAGACTGAAAGAGCTGGTGCATCATTTATTCCATCTCCAACCATCATTACAGTTTTACCTTTATCTTTTAATTTTAATACAATATTACTTTTATCTTCTGGAAGTACATCTGAAATGATATTTTCTTTATTTATTCCAGCCACAGATGCAATATATTCTGCAGCATTTTTATTATCACCAGTAACCATGTACACATCAATACCCATTTCCTTTAATTTAAGTATTGCATCTCTGCTGCCTTCTTTTATTGTATCAGAAATAGCAAAGCATCCATTAACTTTACCATCAATTGCCATATAAACAATTGTGTATCCTTTATTTTGTATATTAACAAGCATATCATTTAAAGCATCACAGTTTATGTTATTTTCATCCATAAAAGCTATATTTCCAATTAATACAGGCTGTTCATTATTTTTATCAATTGCTATACTACATTTTATACCCTTCCCTGTAATATTTTGAAAGTTTGTCACATTAATATTTTTATTAATTTTATTTACATCTTCTGTTTCATTAGCTTTAGTTACTATTGCCTTCGAAAGAGGATGATCTGAATTTTTTTCTATTTCTCCTGCTATTAATAAAAATTCATTTTCTTCTATATCTTTTGTGAAAATTGTTACAACCTTTGGCTTTCCTTCAGTTATTGTTCCAGTTTTATCAAGAATTACAGTGTCTACATTATGTGTAATTTCAAGAGCTTCGCCACTTTTTACAAGTATACCATTTGAAGCTCCAAGTCCTGTACCAACCATTATGGCTGTAGGTGTTGCAAGGCCTAATGCACATGGGCATGCAATTACAAGTACTGATGTGAAAATTCTAACTACAAATGATATATCATATCCTAGTATAAGCCATACTGCAGCTGAAATAATTGAAATGGAAATAACTACTGGTACAAATATACCTGAAACTTTATCAGCAATTTTGGATATAGGTGCTTTTTTACCTTGAGCATCTTCAACTATTTTAATTATTTTGGAAAGCATAGTCTCGCTTCCTATTCTTGTTACCTTAACCTTTAAAACTCCAGAAAAATTTATACTTCCTCCAATAACTTCACTACCAACAGATTTTAATACTGGCATACTTTCACCAGTTATCATAGACTCATTAATTTCGCTTACACCTTCAACAACTATACCATCTAAAGGAACCTTTGCCCCAGGTTTTATAAGAAGAATGTCTCCCTTTTCTATATCTTCTGATTTAACTTCTATTGTTTTATCATTTTTTACAACAAGTGCAGTATCAGGAGCCAAGTCCATAAGCTTTTTAATTGCACCCTTTGTTTTTTCTTTATTTCTGCTTTCTAAATATTTACCAAGCATAATAAATGTTAATACAAGTGCAGAGGATTCATAATATAAATGATGAACATGCATAGGATTTAATGGAATTTCATAAGTTAAATAAAGACTATATATGAATGAAAATCCACTACCTATTGATACTAATGTATCCATATTAGGATTTAAATGAATAAGTGATTTAAAACCACTTATAAAGTGATTTCTTCCTAAATATAGTATTGGAATTGCAAGCAATATTTGAGTAAGTGCAAAGTTTTGTGGATACATATTCATATTTATAATATTAGGAATTGGAAGCTTTATAGAAAACATCTGTCCCATAGATACATATAATAATACTATAGATAAAGCTATTGCTATTATTAATTCTCTCTTTTGAGCTGAAATTTTATTATTTTCTTCATTATTTTCTTTTAAAGTTTCTTTCTTACCTTCAGGCTCTATTCCAAAACCAGCTTTTTTTACTTTGTTCATTATATCTTCTTGTGAAACCTTATTTTCATCATAATATATAGTCATTTTTTCTGCTACTAAATTAACTGAAGAATCTATAACACCATCTAACTTTTTTGTCACCCTTTCTACACTACTGCTACAAGCTGCACAATGCATACCTTTTATTATATATACTTCTTTTTTCAAATTACTACCTCCTTATAAAAAATACATACCCCACACGGGTATATATAGATAATATACCTATGTGGGGTATGCGTCAATTGTTATTTTAATTTTTTGAATTAAAATCATTAACTAAAGGTTTAAGTTTGGAACATATATTACTGAAGTTTTCAAATAATACTCTTTTATTAGTATCTTTATAATAAATTTCTTCAACATGTTTTAAAATATTTTCAAATCCTTTGTTTGATTTATCTAAATATATGTCAAATTTCTTTACATTATCTTTACCTTCATAGACAGTTTTTTCAATATCATCATATACAGAATCGGTACCCTTTACACATTTTTTTATGTCATCAAAAATTTCATGTGTTCCATCAACACTTTGAATACTGCCACTTAAAACGTCTTGAGAAGTTTTTAATGAAGTGTTTAATTTTTCTGTACCACTTGCTACTTCTTCTATACTTTCATTTACATTACCTACAAGTTCTTTAATTCCTTCTGCTAATTTCTTAACCTCTTCGGCAACTACTGCAAAACCTTTTCCAGCTTCCCCTGCGCGAGCAGCTTCAATTGATGCATTTAATGCAAGCAAATTTGTTTGATCTGCAATATCGGTAATTGCAGTAGCAGTATTTTTTATTTTTTCTATTGAGTCCATAAGGATTTCAAAAGTTTCATAAATTCCAGAAAAACTTTGTGATACATTATTTGAATTAGTTTCTAATTTTGAAACTTGCTCTTCTGCCATATCTACTGATTTTTCTATATTACTCTTAACACTTTTAAATTTTTCTGCTGCATTAACTACATTACCAAAAGTATTTTGCAATTCAGCTATATCATTATTTAGTGTACTATTTTTTTTATTAAGTTCTAGTATTTCTTTTTTGATCTCAATAATTTCATTTGAAGATAAAATATCCTCTTTCTTTAATGTATCATTTTGTTCTTTTATATAATCAAATATATCAACTAATATTTTTTTATCTTCATCTGTTAAATAACTTTTTTTATTAACCTCTTTAACAATATTATTATTTGTATTTTTATTATCTGTATTTTTCTTTTTTTTACTCAATATACCCATAAAAATTACCTCCTAACCAAAAACTACGCAACTCATTGTTTGATTAATATGTTCATTTAAATCTCCAGTTTGACTAATACCATAAAACTCTCTCATAACATTATTCCCCTTTAATATGTTTTTATATTACCATAATTTTTTTACCATATAATTAATATAATAAGAATTTTTTCTTAATTTGATAGTTAATTCTGTATTATTTTACCTTGCAAAAATCTTTTGTATATTTACTTATACATTTAAAAATCATATAATATAAATATGAATAGTATATTTTAGAAGGTGAAAAAATGTCTATAAAAATATTAGTAAATGAAATAGAAAAAAATACAGAAGAAACTTCTGCCTTTTCCTTAAAAAACATATACAAAAAAGATGCTGATATAATTATTGTAAATGGCTTTCCAATAAAAGAAGATATGACATTAAAAGATGGAGATAAAATTACCTTTATTAAAAGAGGAGAAATTCCAAAAAAAGAAGAGCTTGAAGCTCTCATGTCAAGTAGACACACTCCCAAGGTTCATGAAAAACTAAAAAAAGGCAGAATTGCCATTGCTGGTGCTGGAGGTCTTGGCTCAAATGTTGCAATTTCCCTTGCAAGAATTGGTGTAGGATACATAAAGGTTATAGACTTTGATATAGTAGAACCAAGTAATTTAAACAGGCAACAATATTTTATAAATCAAATTGGAATGAAAAAAGTAGATGCACTTAAAGATAATATAAAAGAAATTAATCCATTTATAGATTTTGAAGCTATTGATACTTTAATAACTGAAGATAACATAAAAGAACTTTTTGATAATGTAGATATTGTAATAGAAGCTTTTGATAATCCAAAATATAAAGCTATTCTTGTTAATGGAATATTATCATGTTTCAAAGATACAATAATAATATCAGGAAGCGGAATGGCAGGATATTACTCTAATAACTTAATACAAACAAAAAAAATAAATTCAAGATTATACATATGTGGCGATATGACACACGAAGCTAAAATAGGCGAAGGCCTTATGGCTCCAAGAGTATGTATATGTGCAAATCATGAAGCCAATATGGCAGTAAGATTACTCCTTAATGAATTGGATGCCTAATAACCGGATTAACCCCTTTATATTGGACAAAATCTATTTAATTCTAAGTTTTTCTTAACTTTATATTTTATACTTATTTTTTCTAGATGCTCTCCAAGATAAAGGGTATAAAATTCCCTTGGCGGCATATACCTTAAACTTGAATGTAATCTTCTTTCATTGTAAAAGTTCATGAAATCATTAACTATTTTA
>JAAYQS010000096.1 GCA_012519155.1 Clostridiales bacterium | reverse complement strand
TCCTTGTAATTTATAGTATTGGTCGGCAAACCTACTATTATTTTACATTGGAGGTTTTTTTATTTCTACTTATAGCTAAAAGCTTTTTAGAACCACAGGTCGAACCTGTGGTATTCATTAAATACAATAAAGACTGAGTATTAGAAATTTTATCTTCTAATACTCAGTCTATTATATTTTTTATTATTTTACAGCTTTAAATGCTTCATCTAAATCTTCAATTATATCATCAATATTTTCTGTACCTATTGATAATCTTATTGTATTTGGTTTAATACCTTGATCTAAAAGTTCTTCTTCTGTAAGTTGAGCATGTGTAGTTGATGCTGGATGTATTACAAGTGACTTAACATCAGCAACATTTGCAAGTAAAGAGAATAATTCTAAATTATCAATAAAGTCCTTAGCTTTTTGTGCATCACCTTTAATTTCAAATGTAAATATTGAACCTCCACCATTTGGGAAATACTTCTTATATAATTCCTTTTGAACTGGATCCTTTGAAACTGCTGGATGATTAACTTTTTCAACTTGTGGATGATTATTTAAATATTCAACTACCTTTAATGCATTTTCAACATGTCTTTCAACTCTTAAAGATAATGTTTCAAGTCCTTGTAAGAAAATGAAAGAATGTATTGGTGAAATTGTAGCTCCAGTATCTCTTAATAATATGGCTCTAATTTTTGTTACAAAAGCTGCTGGTCCTACTGCTTTTGTAAAGCTTATTCCATGATAGCTTGGATTTGGATCTGTTAATGATTTGAATTTACCACTAGCTTCCCAATCAAATTTACCACTATCTATAATTACTCCTCCAATTGTTGTACCATGACCACCAATGAACTTTGTAGCAGAATGTACTACTATATCAGCACCATATTCTATAGGTCTAACTAAATATGGAGTAGCAAATGTATTATCTACAACTAATGGTATTTTATGTTCATGAGCAACTTTAGCTAAAGCTTCTATATCTACAACATCTGAATTAGGATTTCCTAAAGTTTCTATATATACTGCTTTTGTATTATCTTTAATAGCATTTTTAACTTCTTCTATATTATCTGGATCAACAAATGTTGTAGTTATACCATAGTTTGGTAATGTATGTTCAAGTAAGTTAAAAGTTCCTCCATATATGTTTTTAGCTGCTACTATGTGATCACCATTTTGAGCTAAATTTTGAATTGTGTAATCTATTGCTGCTGCACCTGATGCAACTGCTAATGCAGCTACACCACCTTCAAGAGCTGCTATTCTCTTTTCAAATATATCTTCTGTTGGATTTGTTAATCTTCCATATATATTTCCCGCATCTGTTAATCCAAATCTTGCTGCTGCATGATCGCAATTTTTAAATACATAAGATGATGTTTGATATATTGGTACTGCTCTTGAATCAGTAACTGGATCTGGTTGTTCTTGTCCCACATGTAATTGTAAAGTTTCAAATTTTAAATTTCTTTCTTCATATTTCTTTTTAGTCATAATTATCTCCTCCAAAATTCACTTATAATTTTTAATATAGTAACTTAAAAAATTTCTAATTAATAAAACTTCTACATTCGTCTTTCCTCAATTGTCACTCTATTATAATTATGAATCACTCTCATAAAACCAACTCCTTATCATATTTAATAGCTTATATGTTTTATATGTTTACTAGGACTTGCTATGTATATATAGTATCACCTGTTTCCATTACTGTAAATTATCTAAATTTTATAGCTTGTTATAACTTTTACCTTTAACAACCTTATTAGCTATTAACAAAAAAATCAAGAATATATTTGCTTTAACTTTGCAAATATATTCTTGATTTTATCTATATTAGAACTAACCTAATTCTTCTTCTATTTCATTATTCATATTATCTTTAGTATTTTTTTCTTTTTCCATAATCTTTTAAAATTCCTTAACATTCTTAGGAACCACACTACTAACATGATAATTTTATTCTAACACCTCAATAAGCTTGCTTCTAAGAAGTATATCAAGGACAAAATTTCTTCTTACTCCATTTTCAAATAATATGCTAATTTCATTATCTGAAATACTTTGAACAATTCCTATTCCAAAGGCATTATGTTTAATTTTTGCCCCCTTAACAAGTCCTTTTTGTGTTGCCTTTTGAAGCTTTAACTCACCTTCTTTTATAAATCTTGAAACTTCTTTTATATTGTTTCCTTTAACCCTTGGTGCATAAAGATAAAGATTTTGTATTGCTCGAGTAATTGCTACATAAAAAAGTCTTCTTTCCTCTTCTATGTTAGTATCCTTACTAGAAGCATGAGGTATAATATCCTCTATGCAGTTCATAATAAAAACATTTGGAAACTCCATACCTTTAACTCCATGAATTGTACTTAATAATATTCTATTTTTATCTGTACTTTTTTTACTTTCTTCTATATTTTTATTAAATTCCTCTACATGTGCAAAAAATTCTGGTATACTTTTAAATTCTGCAGCAGATGTTTTAAAAGCTTCTAATATTTCTTCTAAATCTTCAATACTACTTGAAAATTTTTTAGAATATTCTTTTAAATAATCAATATAACCCATTTCGCTAATAATATATTGTATAGCTACATTTAGGGAAGATTTTGAAAGAAAAGCAAAATCTCTTTTTAAATCATCTAATTTTTTTCTTTGAAATGATGGTGTATCTTCTTTTTGAATTAATATATCAAAGGGATTTATATCTTCTTTATAATCTCTTACATAGCTTAAATTAATTTTGCTTATATATCTAAAAGGCTTATTTATAATTTTAAGAAAAGCTTCTCTATCATTATTGTTATAAACAAGTTGCAAATAAGATAATAAATCTCTGCATATAAAATGACTAAAAAAATTATATTCTCTATCAATCATAGTAAAAGGCATATTTCGTCTTATAAATACATCTATTATAGACATAGATTCAATATTAGTTCTATATAAAACAATGTTATCACTATAATTGTAGTTACCTTTTATTAGTTCTTGTATCTTATTTGATATTTCTTCACATTGAAGCCTCTCACTAGATGATTCTTGAAATTCTATAATCCCCTCCTTTTCATTATTCCACAAAATTTCTTTTTTATTTCTTTTTTTATTATGTAAAATTATCTTTTTGGAAAGTTCAATTATATTTTTAGTACTGCGATAATTTTTAGATAAATAATATTTTTTTCCACCTGTAAATATCTTATTAAATGTAACCATATACTCTGGTTTTGAACCTCTAAAACTATAAATGCATTAGTCCTCATCTCCCACAGCAAAAAGATTATTTTCATTTCCCTTATTTATTAAATTTAAAAAATCAATTTGAAGTTCATCACAATCTTGAAATTCATCTACAAGTACATATTTAAATAAACCCTTATAGCCCTCTCTTATTCTTTTATTATTTTCAAAAAGTTTTAATGCTTCAATAGCCAAATCATCAAAATCCATTAAATTATTTTCATCCTTATACTTAGAATAAGCTTCTAAACATTCAATAAATATATCCTTAGAAAAAGATGGTTTAAAAGCTTCTAGAGTATTCCTTGAGGTTTTATATAAAGATATGTTATTAAGAGCTTCTTTAATTTTATCTTCATTTACTTCATCAAAATATCTTCTAAGAACTGACTCCATTATCTTATTAGATATATATCCTTGAATTATATTTATATTAATTCCATACCTTTTTAAAATTTGATAAAAAAGTCCATGAAAAGTACCAAAAAAAGGTGTTTTTGATCTATTGAAGGCCTTTTTATACCTATCTTTCATATTCAATGCAGCAGCTTTTGTAAAAGTTATTACAATTATATTATCCTCTGATATTAATTTTTTTCTAATAAGATAATCTATTCTATTAATTATTACAGTAGTTTTACCTGAACCTGGAGCTGCCACTACTAAAATATTTTTTTCTTTCGCCTCCACTGCTTCCATTTGATATTTATCTAACTTCATTTAAGCATTCTCCCACAAAACATTGTTAATAAATTTATTATGTATTAATTTTTTCTTTTTTACAATATATTATTATTTTTTTGATACATAAAAGTAACAATAGTTACATATAATAAAAGTACAAAGAAGAATAAAAGCTTCTTTCTTATCCCCCTATAATTTTGTACTAAAAAGACCAAGGTAACCCCCTAAACCTTGGTCTTTTTAATATAAAAAATTGTATTATTATTCTAATGTTGTACAATATAATTGTATAAAAACTTTTGAGGTGAAATTTATGAATAGTACAGAAAAATTTAATTTTAAGTCTAGCAGAAATTTATCAATGCTTTTAGATTTTTATGAACTTACCATGGGAAATGGATATTTAAAAAATGGTCTTAAAGATAAAATAGCAGTTTTTGATATGTTTTTTAGACGAATACCTGATGGTGGTGGATACACTATTATGGCCGGTCTTGATCAACTTATTGAATATTTACAAAATTTGAAATTTGATGATTATGACATAGAATATTTAAAAAGTAAAAATTGTTTTTCAGAAGATTTTCTAAATTATTTAAAGGATTTTAAATTTGAATGTGATGTATATGCAGTTCCTGAAGGCACACCAGTTTTCCCAGGTGAACCTCTTGTAACTATAAAGGGACCTATTATACAAGCTCAGCTTTTAGAAACAATGGTACTTCTTACAATAAATCATCAAACATTAATTGCAACAAAATCAAGCAGAATATGTAGAGCAGCTGGTAACAGACCTGTTATGGAATTTGGTTCAAGACGAGCACAAGGATATGATGGTGCTATATATGGTGCAAGGGCAGCAGTTATTGGAGGATGTAGTTCAACTGCATGTACAATGTCTGATCAATTATTTAATATTCCTGCTGTTGGCACTATGGCTCATAGTTGGGTTCAACAATTTGATTCTGAGTATGAAGCCTTTAAGGCATGGGCTGAAATATACCCTGATAATTGTCTTTTGCTTATTGATACATACAATGTTATAAAATCTGGAATTAAAAATGCAATTAAAGTATTTGATGAATGTTTAAAACCAAAGGGTATAAGACCAGCAGGTATTAGAATTGACTCCGGAGATATAACATATCTAACAAAAAAATGTAGACAAATATTAGATGAAGCTGGGTATACTGATGCAAAAATTGTTATTTCAAATTCTCTTGATGAATATATTATAAGAGATGTTTTAGAGCAAGGAGCATGTATTGATTCTTTTGGTGTAGGTGAAAGACTTATTACAGCAAAATCTGAGCCAGTATTTGGTGGAGTTTATAAGCTTGCAGCAGTAGAAAAAAACGGCACATTAATTCCTAAAATTAAAATAAGTGAAAATGAAGAAAAAATAACAAATCCAGCTTTTAAAAAAATAATTAGAATATATGACAAAGAAACAAATAATGCTTTAGCAGATCTTTTATGCTTAAAAAATGAGGAAATTGATATTTCAAAACCTATTACTATTTTCAATCCTGTATATACATGGAAAAGAAAAACTATAAAAAATTATTATATAAAAGAACTTCAAGTACCTATATTTAAACAAGGAAAACTTGTTTATAACTCTCCTTCTGTACTTGAAATTAAAGAATATGCCAAAGAACAACTTAATAATATATGGCCAGAAGTATTAAGACTAGAAAATCCACATAAATATTATGTAGACTTATCCCAAGAACTTTGGGACTTAAAAGATGAACTTTTACACGAAAATGTATTTTCTGAATAAGTAAAAAAGCGTACTATGATAAAAAATAATCATAGTTACGCTTTTCATTTTACAAACCTGAAATATTTAAATATTTAAAATTTAAAAGTGTGCTATCTGCATAATCATCTTGAATTATATCTTTATATTTCAAATTAAATTTATCATAATCAGACAAATATTCCTTAAAAGCACACTCTTCTCCTTTAAATTTTAACTCCTGCATAGGACACTCCCCATAACAAGATACTGTTTCACCATTACATGACCAAAATGGACATTTACTCATAATTCCCCCACCCCTTTTAACTTTTGAAAACGAAATCATTAACTATTTGTATTATATTACATTTTTAATAGAATTTAAATAGCTAATGTTTTAAAAAAAGTTAAATTATTTTAAACTAATTGTTAATTCATTTAACCAATCAATGGAATCAAGGTACATTTGCAACAATTCTTTTTTATTTAATGATAATTTATCAGTTAAAAAATCCATTTTTTCACTGTCCATTACTTCATATGCTTTTACTAAACTTAAAATATTCCCAAGAGCGTTTTCTTTTCCAAGAAGTGCATCCTTTATATCATTATCTATTGGAAGTTCACTTACGATACTTTCCATATCCATATTAATAAATTCATTTAAATTAGAAAATAAACCAACTATAAATGCATGAGATTTCTTTTCCTTAGATATCTTATCACATATAAGCTCGCAAAGTCTTCCTCTTATAATAGTATTATTACTTAATTCTTCATTACTATCTATCTGCATTTCACTTATTACTATTAATGTTAGCCATTTTCTAAGTTCTTCACGTCCAAGAAGCATTATAGCTTGTCTTATAGAACTAATTTTTTGTACAAAGGAAAAAGCTGCAGAATTTAAAAATCTCATAAGCTTATAGCTAATACCCACATCTGACTTAATTATAAATTCAATTTTATCTATATCAAAATTATCTTTTAAAAGTTCAAGAATTATGTTAAATCTATTTACATTTCTGGCTGTAATGTCCTTATCCATCACTCTTTCACTTTTCCCAAAAAATGAGCCTTGAAAATATGTATACCCTTCTTTCACTGCATCATTATACTGCATTTCATTATCCACATTAATAGCCATAAACATAGCTTTACTATTAATACTTGAAATATGATTTTTTAAATATATTCTCTTTTCCTTAGAAAGAACACTAAAATCAATTTTATAAATATCAATAAAATTTTTAAATTCTTTTATCTTGTCAATATTAGATATATTATACATAGAAATAGTATAACCATCTTCCTTAAGTTCTTTTAATGCTTCTAAAGTTTCTGAATTTAATATAAAATCTTCTGAAATGTCAACTATAATTACTTCACGACCAAGAAGTGATGGAATGTCTTCAAAGATAGCTATTTCATTAAACTGCACAAAAGCTTTTTTGCTACTTGTAAAATGACTAATTCCAATTGTACCACAGCTACACAGTAGCTGCAATTTGGCATTATCACTATCTTCATTGCTTACTGTATTACTATTGTAAAATTTTAATTCAAATGCTTCTACTTTTTTATTTTTATTATAAACACCTTGTCTTGCAAAAAATATATCCATATTACTTCTCCTACTTCTTTATAATTACATTTTTTATACCTATTTAAGTTTATTATACATTATTTCAAATTGATAGTGTCTATTTTCATATGAACATTATTTTAATTATTATTAAAATTTTTGATAATATTTCACAAAAAAATAACAAGATATTTTAATACCTTGTTATTTAAAAAAACTATTTTATTTTACTATTCTTTACAACTGAAATATCAATAATTTCATTTAAAAAGGCTTTTAACAATGCCTTTTCAAGGACTTTTTCTCTGTCAAAAGTTTCTATATCCTTACATACTGCAAAAACTTTATTTTTTTCTCCTGCTACATTTCTGTAAGTTAATGTAACATTAGGTTTATCATACTCAACATTAATTATCTTAATGCCCCAAGAAAGATTTGCATAATCATCTTCTACTGTAAGATGGGTAAGTTTCTTTAACTTCTCTTTTTCCTTATTAGGATCATTTACTATTATAAGTTCATCTCCAACTTTATACTTAGCCATATATAACACTTCCTTATGTTCTTTCTCCTATAAATAACAATAACATATATTATTATACTTAATATGTTAAGTTTATCACCACTTTAACATAAATGCAAATAAATGAATAAATTAGTTATTTACATAAACATTTAATTTAAAAGTAATTATTCATTAATAATTTTTTTTAATCATAGTTTTATTTTATAATAATAACTATCTTTTAAAAACCACTTGCTTTTTGTAGAAGTTTTTTGTATAATCAATTACAAATATAAAGGAGTGATTATTATGGATGATATTATCTCAATTTTTAAAGATAAAAAACTTAAGTTAACTCCTCAAAGACTTGCTGTTTATAAATATTTAATGGGTACAACAGCTCATCCAACTGCAGAAACAATCTATAATGCCTTACATAAAGAATATCCTACTATGAGCTTAGCTACTGTTTACAAAGCTTTAAAAACTTTAGCTGAAGTTGATTTAATTCAAGAAATTAATGTAGGAGAAGGAAATTTTAGATATGATGGTAATGCAGAGCCTCATCCTCACATTCAATGTATAAAGTGTGGAAAGGTTGATGATCTTGGCGATTTATCTTTTAACCATTTAAATAGTAAGGCTAAAGATTATACTTCTTTTGATATTTTATACAATAAGGTTTATTTTTACGGAGTATGTACTAATTGCAAAAATTCATAATCTAAAAATCATCTCATATAAATTTATGAGGTGATTTTTTTATGAACCATTTGTTATTAAAAAACAATTATATACAAGCAATTTTATCATTTATTCTTATTATGACATTTTTAATTATATATTACCCAATTAACAAAACCTCTGGGAAATCTCTTTTAACACTTAGTGAAAATGATACTTCATCAATATCACTAGATATTAATGGTGATGGAATTGTAGATAATGCTTATATAAAAAACTCAAAAATATATTTAAATTTAAACAAGAAAACTTTTTGTCTTAATGATTTTTTTCAATCAAAAACTATTATCTCAGCAAAATCCTGGCCTATTAAAGTATACTTTAAAAAAATATCTCGAAAAAATTCCTATGATATTATAGTAGAAGCCATGGAAAATTCTAATAAAAATTGCATTATGGTATTTTCCTTCAATAATGATATGCTTGAAAAAAAATATGAAAGTAACAATAATATTTTTGGTATTCTTAATTTAAATACTTCAAAAACACCTGAGTGTTTTTCATTAAATTCCTCTTGCGGAAATAATTCTAAAGACTCTTTTATGATTATATCTAATAAGAAAAAAGATATAACTAAAAATTCTCATGATATACCAGATATTGATGCAATGCTTAAACTTGTTAATATTATAGAAGCTGATTATGAAATTAATGAAACAAATGATATTTTTAGTCCTAATATATCATCTGAAGAACTCGGAATTTTATGGAATTTAAATAAAGAATATAATCATTACAGCTTTCAAAATGCTTATTTTGAAAATAATTCCTATGATTCAAAGGGAGAATTAAAATCAATAAAATGGACTTTATCCTTTGAAAAATATCCCCTTGGAAAAGATGATTCATATAAAAAAAGAAATAATATTTAATGTAATAACAGAAAAATGCCAAGATACATTTAAAATATCATCTATTACTAATAATAACAAGGAATTAAATTTATATACAACATATAAAAAAGACCACTAAATAATAGTGGCCTAAAAGGGGGATGGGGGGTTACTAAATAATTGCCTAAAGGTAAGCTTTTATTTAGCCAGGAGAATTTCTCCTGTACAATTATTAGTATTACCTTTTTTTCTTTTTTTATTCATTTATTTAAGTAATATATCAATTATATTATCTATAAACACTTGCTTTTTCAAATCTACAATTTGTTTTAAATTAATTAAAAATTTCATATTGTCTTCATCTATTTTTTTTATTTTTGCTTTTTCTAAAATACTTTTTACATCTTTATTATTTAAATTGTTACTTTTCTCTAAATCATTAGAATTATGTTCTTTTTCGTTTTGTGGATTATTATTATACTTCATACCATTATTAAAATTATGGTTTTTCATTTCTTCATGTAATCCATTTATATCATATCCTTCTCTATTCATTGATGATAATATGTTATTAATTCTATTCATATCAATATTGCCACCAAACATAGATAAAAGCTGCTGAGGGGTTATGCCAAATGGATTATTCATAGGTCCTCGCATATTATTTCGCCATGAATAACCAAAGTTCTGATTATTCATATTTCTATTTCTGTCCTTATGCCTTCTTTTAGACATAAATCTGCCTCCATTATTTCTTTACTTTATTATATGTACATTTTTAATTTTTGCTATAATTTTTGGAGGATGTTTTTTTCATCCTCCACCTAACTTTACTATATACCAAATAGACCATTTTGGCAGCCACAACCATTGCCGCTCCATCCATATAGTAAGAATAGTAATATTATTAAAATTGAACTAGTATTTAATAATCCTGCACCACAGGCTATTAACCAAAAAATTATAGCTTCCCAACAGCCATTATTGCAGCCACCAAAGATTCCATTATTTCCATAATTATTATTATAGCCATTCATCATATTATTGCAGCAACAACAATTATTACAACAACAGCTATTACAACAACAATCACAACAACATGCTGGTTGCATGCCATAAGGTGTCATTACGCAGCAACATTTACAGGAATTATCTTTGTGTTTTTTCTTTGACATAGCTTATCCCTCTCCTTATATTGTTTTTTTATCTCTCTAGCAGCCACAACCACAGCTATCTCCAAAACATCCTCCGCCGCAACTATCTCCAGAACATATAAATAAAAGAACTAATAAGAATAGCCACCATGCTCCACCAAAGAATCCATTATTACCGCCATTATTACCATATCCATTCATCATATTGTTGCAGCAACAGCAGCAACTGTTACATCCACAGCAATTGTTGCATCCATCATTCTTTTTCTTTTTTCCACTATTGCAGCAGCAACAACATGGCATATAATAGTTACCATATCCACCATAACCATAGTTATTACCACCCCAGCCGCCATAGCCGCCGCAGCCATTTCCTCCCCATCCAAAGAAGAAGAATAAAAGAATTATCCATATCCACCAGCCGCCAAAGCCGCCTCCAAAACCGCAGTTTCCGAAATTTCCTAACCCATTACATCCATTATTGCACCCACAGCAATTACCGCTATTATTGCAGCTACAATTATTGCCAGAAGAACAGTTATCACTAGAATTATTATTTAATCCATTAATAATATCATTAATCTCCATATTATTTCCTCCTAAGAATAAAATAATTAATTTTTATACTATATCTTATTCTAAACAACATTATTTGACACCATTTTTTTATTTTAGTAGTCAAAAAAAATCTGCCTACTACTTAAGGAGACAGACTTTTTAATAAAGTTTTTAATAATTTTTATCAACAGCTTCTTTTAATATATTTTGAAGAACATTATCATTAATTTTAATCCAATTATCTTCAAAAGCATATTTTGTTTTCATTCCATGTTCATCTTGAAAAACAATTTTTGTAGCTTGAACTGCTTCAGATTTTACATCAATTTTAATTTCCATATCTTTTATAGTTTCTTTATAATCTCTAGAAATTTCTACAGATTTTAATAAGGATTCTGTTCTTGATTTTTCATAAGCCCCTTCTTTTGTTCCTTTTAATACTTTTTTATAGTAATAGTATCCATCATTGCCTTTATACCAGTAATCACTATAGTTATCCATAAAATTAAGCTTAATTTTCTCCATATCAATTGCTTTAACTTCCTGTGGATTATTAGGATCAAATAATCTTACATTTATACTTACTCTTACTAATGAATCTGTATCAATAGGATTTTCTGTCCAAACTTCCTTGTAACCTGTTACTGGATCAAAATTCTCATTTATTTCTGTTTTTATACTTCCTACTAAAAAGTTATTTTTCACACTATCTTTTGATGAAAATGATGCAAGTGTTACCCCAAGGGCAATTGCTGCAGTTATAAGAATTAAAGAGATAATAATTGCAGTTACTTTGTTTTTTTTCTTCATTATTTGTCACCTGCCCCTATTTGTAATGACTCTATTGTATTTACTTTTACATCATCATCATAAAAATTTCTATTTGATATTTTCTTATTTATAATATAAATAATATCTTTATCTTTTATATTGCTGACATTTTCTTCTACTAAACTACTGTTTGTTATTTTTATATTTTTATTTAAATTTACTAGCTTGCTATTTTTAATGGCAAAATCAGTATAATTCATAGGCACAATTTCTGATATAGTATATTTTACTCCATAAAATAAATCTTTAATTAAATATTCTTTATTTAATTGTGCTTCTAAATTATATAAAGAATCATCACTGCCTTTTATACTTACAGAATAAGTTTTTTCTTCATTTTCCTCATTTATACCTTCATTATCTAATATCTTTTTAATCTTTAATGATGGCCTTTCTATTTCAAAATTTATTTCAGATTCTTCATATTCATTATTTTTGCTTACTATTACTTTATTTTTTAAGTAATAAGCCTCTTTTTTTGCCTTTGGTTCTAAAAGATCATAACTTATTACTATATTAACTTCTTCTTTGCCTTCTAAGTTGAAATTATTCACATCAAAATCTTCAGGTGATTCAATGGTCCAATTATTATCTTTTATTATTTCCCCAAGTTCATTAGAAAGTGTATCTTCTAATTTTAATTTTTTTATCTCTCTATTAGAATTATTTTTAATTAATATATTAAAAAATATTTTATCTCCTGGTAAAAATTTAGTATCTTCAATTTCATCTACTTCTTCAGTATCATTTCTAATATACTTTTTTATTGTTTTATTAACTGATATATTAAATTCTTCAATTTCTTTAGTCTTTACTATAAATTCTGCTTCCTTTGCCATAGTAAGACCTCCACCTAAATAAGACACATAAGATTTTACTGTATTTTTATATTCACCTGATTTTGCATCTTCTTCACTTATTTTGTGCTTAAGAATACTTGGAAAATCTACTTTAATACTTTCATTATAATTACTATTTTCAGGAAGAACCTTTAACAAATCTAACGCTTCTTTACCTTCTTTAGTAATACCATTGCTTGTTATTTTCAAATCACTATAATCTTGAATTTCTTCATTTTTATCATAATTTCCATCATTATTTTTATCTAAATATACTCCATCCTTTGTTATTTTTACTTTCAAATTATCATCTTGAAATGTAATATTAGCATTACTAAATTTTTTATTTTTATTATTTTTTATAGAAAAAGTATAATAAACATCAGTATCTTCCTCTATTTTATTTTCATCATCACCACTAACTAAATCCTTATTGTTTCCTTCATTATCTTTTATATAAGCATCTTTTTCTAAAGAATAATCTGGTTCATCAGCACAATAAACTTCTAGCTTTGACATACCGCCTCCACCACAAAGATCTGCTGCAAGTATTTCTATAGTATGGTTATTTCCATCTTTTAAATAACTTGTAATATCTCCAAGTCTTAAATTTTCTCCATCTCGATTTGTTGATTCATCTAAATGAGCATGCCAATAATCTGTGTTAATACATTCATTTAAATGACTACTATTTGTACATGCAGGTTTTTCTTTTTTTTCATTCCAATATAGTGGAGTAAATTCTAATTTTTGACCATTTATATACATTGCTCCATTATAAACATGGTTTGAAAAATTCATCTTTGTAACTTTACCATCTACTAAAATAATAACTATATCATTTATTGGAACTATAAGACTTTTATTATTTAAACCTACAAATACTTTTTTATCTCCAATATCTGATAAATTGAAAGTTCCTTTAAACATTCTCCATTCAAGCTCTTGCTGATCATTTCCAAAAAACCTCCATGTAGCAAAGTCCGGGTACTTAGCCAAATTATCCTCTGATATTCTACTTGCATAATCATTATAATATCTATTGTTTTTGTTTTTTCCATCCCATACATTTTTATTTTCTGCTGGATCTAATATTTTCTCTAAATATCCCAAAGTATAATATTGAGGATTTTCAGGTGTTGGCTTATTTATTCTAAATACACCTTTTTTAGAAACTTCAGTATTATCATTAAAATTATTTCCGTGTATTTTTATTCTATCATCCTCTGGTGTTCTGCTCCAATTTACATCTATATTTTCATATTCACCTTCACTACTTGAATCACTAGCTAAAATATTTTTTCCTTTAATACTTGGAAATAATATTACTTGAAAAAGAAATATAGTGGATATTATAAATACAAGGGGCATTATTTTTACTTTGTTTTTTTTATATTTACATAATCTAGTTTCTTTCATTTCTACCCCTCCTATTTAATACACCTTTTATTGCAAAGTAAGATGCTAACAAAAAGCATAACATGAAAATCACCAAAAATAATATTGCAAAAGGATCACCAGTTTTAAATTTTGTAATAATATTGTTAACTGGAGTATTTATATTCTTTGTAGTTTGTATATAATTATTTACAGGTTTTTCTATATTTTCATTATCACCTACTGCAGTAAATATCCATTTAACTTTAGCAATTTTGTTTTTATATTCATTACCTGCATTTTTATCAAAATTAACCTGAGCCTGAAGTTCTTTAACATCACCTGGATTAAAAATTCCAAGGTCAATATTACTGCTCATACCATCTATTCCTGATGCATTTCCCTCATAAATAATTTTCCCCTTATATGTTATTTTTAAGCTTAAAACATTAAATAAATCGTCTTCCTTATCTTCTGTCATTTTTTCTGCTCTTAAATATAATTTATAAGAATCATCTCTTCTATTTCTAATGGTCATACTTCTTGATATAGTATCACCAGGAAGCATATCCTTATTTTCTAAAAAAAGTTCATCACCAGGTATAAAGACAATTCCATTTGCATTTCCATCAAGAATTACATTAGAAGGTACTGTATCATCTGCCAAAACAGTTATACCTGAAATAATAATAAACAGTGCAGCAAAACTAAATATAGCACTTAAAATGCTACCTTTACTTTTTTTCACTTTTAAGCCTCCTTTGCCATTTTAATTGCAGAAAATAAAGGGCATACAAAAATGCAGGCCCTTTATTACAAAGTTAATTTTAGTTATAGCTGTTTCTTACATGTTCATCTACTTTCTTTTCACCTTCCATAACAGTAGTTTCAGTAGTTATAGTATTATCATCACTCTCTTTATATTTTTCTTCTTTTATTCCTATTGCTGAAACTTCTTCAGATTCAAGAGATTCATATTTACTTAAAAGTTCTTCAGGTAAACCACTCATTGCTTCTTTATATGCACCATTTTTTACTTGATATCCATTTGCATCAACTTTTACATCAAATTTAGCATTTTTATATCCATTTCCTGCATTACTAACTAATGTAACAGATCTTAATAAAGATTTTGTTAATGAACTTTCTGAACTTGGCTCAACTTTTCCTATATAATAAAATACATATCCACCATCGTTATCTTGTCCATGAGAAAGCCAATATCCATCAGTAACAGAATCATCTAATTCATCCTTATAATTATTAAAGTTTAATTTTAGCATGCTAATATCAGGTGAATTTCCATATTCACTATTCCACCAAGTGCTTGGTTCAACCCATCTAGGTGTAATTTTAACTTTTATAAATTGTTCATAATCTGCTGTATTTTTTACTTGAACTAATTTTCCTACTTCATCTCCAGGTAATATTTTCCCAGGCTTTTCTAAATACTCATAAATTTGAATCCCATGTTCATTATCTGTAATATTTCCTCCTTTTGTAGCAAAATTATTAACTATTGAATCTTGAGATGAGAAGTATGCCAAAGTTCCTCCTACAACTCCTACTGTTAATGTCCCTGCCACTAATAGTGTTACAATTTTTCTCTTATTCATCTTAATACCCCCGATGTTTTATAAATATTATAATAATTAATATAATAAATTTAATTATTACCACCATCACTACACTTAACTGCCTTGTCTTTTTTTAAAAGCTTAATTGCAATTGTCCAAAGCAGTATTAATCCTATTATCACTGACATAATGATAACCTTGTGTTCGTTAAGAAATTTAAGAATAGTACCAAATCCAGGTATAACCTTAACTACCTTACCTATTAAATGGTCAGAATCCACAAAACCACTATCTTGTATATTATTTGCATCTCCCTTTGTAATTAAATTTATATTATTTGAAACTGCAATAGAATCTACCCTGTGAGTAACAGTATTGTTAGATTCTCTTGAAGTAAAAGTAATAACATCTCCAATTTTTATATTGTCTATATCTGTATTTTTAGTTACTACAAGATCTCCTGCACATATATTAGGTTCCATACTGCCAGTTAAAACTCCATAAAATCTATATCCTAGTATTTCAGGCTGCTTTCCCTTTACCTTTGCATTAATTAAAAATACACAAAAGACCATAAAGAATAATATGAGCAAAGTAAAAATAATATTAGATAATATATTTATTATTTTTATAATCCTTCCCAAAATACTTTTGTCCTTTTTCCTTTTTATCCTTTTACTTCTCATATTTCTTACTCCTAATAATTAAATTTAGAAACTTGTCCTTAAAAGACTGTCTTAATCACTTACATTTATATTATATTAGCCTATTGTAAAATTATTCCATTAAGTGATAAAAAATAAGCATTATTTTATGCCTTTGCAAAAATAATGCTTATTCCCTATTCATCTTCTAAATTTACTTTACCTTCTTCTGATAAGTCTAAAAATAAATTATCTATAAGTTCTTCTTTCCCTTTCTTATTTAAAGAGGAAAAGAAATATAACTTATCATTTTTTTCAAGCTTTAAAGTTTCTTTTATAAGCTTTTTAGCTTTTGGAAGTTCATTATTAGAAAGCTTATCACTTTTTGTTGCAACAACTATAACATCATATCCATAATGCTTTATCCATTCATGCATCATAATATCATCAGCTGTTGGCTTATGCCTTGAATCAACTAATAAAACTACTCTTTTTAAGGGTTCCCTTCCATGAAGATATGTTTCTATAGTTTTTCCCCAGCTTTCCTTTTCCTTTTTAGATACCTTGGCATATCCATAACCTGGCAAATCCACAAGATAAAAATCATTATTTATTAAAAAGAAATTTATAAGCCTTGTTTTTCCTGGTGTCTGACTTACTTTTGCAAGCTTTCTTCTATTAGTAAGAGCATTTATAATAGAACTTTTACCAACATTAGAACGACCTACAAAAGCTATTTCAACTCTATTATCTACAGGATATTGATTTCTTTTTACTGCAGAAATAATAAATTCACTAGTTTTAATTATCATTAATATCCTCTCCAGCTATTGCATTTTTTACGACAGTATCAACTTTTTCAGCAGTAATTACTTTAATTTTTTTTCTAATTGATACAGGAATTTTTTTTATATCTCTTTCATTTTCCTTTGGAATTATTATAGTATCAACTCCAGATCTATAAGCTGCAAGAGTTTTTTCTTTTAAACCTCCAATTGGTAAAACTCTTCCTGTTAATGTAACTTCTCCTGTCATAGCAACATTTGATTTAACTTCTTTTTTAGTAAGAGCAGATACTAAAGCTGTTACCATAGTAACACCTGCTGATGGACCATCTTTAGGTACAGCGCCCTCTGGTACATGAATATGAATATCCTTATTTTTATAAAAATCTTTATCTATACCATACTTGCTGCAATTTGCTCTAACATAAGAATATGCAGCCTTAGCAGATTCCTGCATAACATCACCAAGTTTACCTGTAAGCTGAAGTTTACCTGTTCCTTCCATAACAGCAGCCTCTATTTTAAGAGTATCACCACCATAAGCTGTCCATGCCATACCATTTACAACTCCAACTTCACTTTTTTGAACTTTATCATAATCAAATTTACGTTCACCTAAAAGCAATGTTACCATTTTAGTATTTACTGCTATTGATTTTTTATTCTCTTTAAGAATTTTTGCCATAGATTTTCTCATTAAAGAAGCAATAGTTCTTTCAAGACTTCTAACACCTGATTCTCTTGTATATCCATCAATAATTTCCTTTATTGATTCATCAGAAATTTTAATAGTTTTACTAGAAATATTATATTCTTTGTAAAGCTTAGGTATTAAGAAATCCTTAGCTATATGAAATTTTTCTTCATAAGTATAGCCTGAAACTTCAA
The DNA here is from genome assembly GCA_012519155.1 of Clostridiales bacterium. Taxonomy (GTDB): domain Bacteria; phylum Bacillota; class Clostridia; order Clostridiales; family Clostridiaceae; genus Clostridium. The sequence goes on along the minus strand of JAAYQS010000096.1, from coordinate 43,248 downwards.
CAACTTCCATTCTATCAAGAAGTGGTCTTGGAATTGTATCAAGGCTATTAGCTGTTGTAATAAACATAACTTTTGACAAATCAATAGGAACTTCTAAGAAATTATCTCTAAAAGTATTGTTTTGTTCACTATCTAATACTTCAAGTAATGCATCTGCTGGATTTCCTTTGTAATCTTGGCTAAGCTTGTCTATCTCATCTAATACAATAAGAGGATTCATGGATTTTGCTTCTTTTAATCCATAAACAATTCTTCCTGGAATTGCAGCTACATATGTTCTTCTATGGCCTCTAATTTCAGCTTCATCTCTTATACCCCCAAGAGACATTCTAAAGTATTTTCTATTTATTGCATCAGCTATAGATTTTGCAATAGAAGTTTTACCTACTCCTGGAGGTCCCACAAGGCAAAGTATAGGGCCTTTTAAAGAACCACTTATTTTTTTAGCTGCTAAATATTCAATAATTCTATCTTTAACATCCTCAAGTCCATAATGTTGTTTATCTAAAATTTCTCTTGCTTTTACAATATCTAGCTTTTCCTTTGTAGTTTTATTCCAAGGCACACCAAGTAGCCAGTCTAAATAACTTTCTATAGTATTTCCTTCACTAGAAGAAGCATTCATATTTTTTAATCTGCCTAACTCATACTCAGCCTTTTCCTTAATTTCTTTTGGTGCCTTAAGTTCTGAAACTTGTTTTTCATATTTTTTTATAAGCTTAGTTTCTTCATCATCTTCTCCAAGCTCTTCTTGAATAAACTTCATTTGCTCTTTTAGATAATATTCCTTTTGAGAATCATCTACGCTTTTTTTCATTTTTGTGGCTAATGTTTTTTGAACTTTTATTATTTCAATTTCATCATGAAGACACTTTAAAAGTTCCTCAACTCTAACAAAAATATCAAGACTTTCTAAGATAATTTGCTTTTTCTCTTCACGAATTGGAACATAACTTGATACCATATCTACAAAGTCATTTACATTATCTTCTTTTTCTATACTTTTAATCATTTCAGGGTTACTTTCCCCTGCAAGATTAATAAATTGAATAAATACTTCTTTTAATGTATTAAAATAACCTTGAACTTTAGGATCATCTCTATAGTCTTCTTCTACTATTGGTTCAATAGACGCTTCAAAGTATTTATCATTTTTATAATATCTCTTTATTCTACCTCTTGATTTACCTTCTACAAGTACCTTAAGGGTTTTCCCTTGAAGTTTTATTATTTGTTTAATAGTACTTATTGTACCTATACGACTAATTTCATCTGTTGTTGGATTTTCAATTTCAGAATCTTTTTGAGATACCAAAAAAATAGTTTCATTATTTTTCATGGCAGCTTCTATAGCTTCTACTGATTTATCTCTACCAACATCAAAATGTAATACCATATTAGGGAAAATTGTAAGTCCTCTAAGAGGAATTAATGGTAGTCTTAAATTCTTTTGGTTCATCTTCTTCCCTCCATCCATATCCAATAAAATTATTTGGACTTAATTAGTATATCATAAAATAACTTCATTTAGAATATTTAAGAAAAAAAGTGTGATAAAATATCACACTTTTAAGCAGTTTCTACACCTTTTTTCAGTTTAGACTTTTTAGCTTTCAAAACTGGTCTAGTTTCGCCTTCAGGAACCATCTGAATTTCTGGCTTTTCCTTTTCTGTAATAGTTGGCTCTGTAATAACTACTTTTGAAATTCTATCATTAGATGGAATATCAAACATTATTTCAGTCATTATATCTTCTATTATACTTCTTAATCCTCTTGCACCTGTTTTTCTTTCAATTGCCTTATTAGCTATTGCTTTTAAAGCTTTATCAGTAAATTCAAGTTCTACATTGTCAAGTTCAAATAACTTTTTATACTGCTTTACTAATGCATTTTTAGGTTTACTTAAAATATTAACTAATGCATCATTATCTAGAGAATCTAAAGTAACTACTATTGGAAGTCTACCTACAAATTCAGGAATCAAACCAAATTTTAACAAATCACTTGGTTCAATTTCTTTAAAAAGGCTTCCAACATCTTTATTTTCTTTAGATTGAATATCAGCACCAAATCCCATAGTACTTTTTCTAGTTCTTTTTTCTATTATTTTATCAACACCATCAAAAGCACCGCCACATATAAATAGTATGTTAGAAGTGTTTATTTGAATAAATTCTTGATGAGGATGTTTTCTACCACCTTGTGGTGGAACAGAAGCAACAGTTCCTTCTAAAATTTTTAAAAGTGCTTGTTGTACTCCTTCACCAGATACATCTCTAGTTATTGAAGGATTTTCAGACTTTCTAGCAATTTTGTCAATTTCATCAATATAAATTATACCTTTTTCAGCTCTTTCTATGTCATAATCTGCATTTTGAATTAATCTCAAAAGTATATTTTCAACATCTTCCCCAACATATCCAGCTTCAGTTAATGTTGTTGCATCAGCAATTGCAAATGGAACATTTAAAAACTTAGCTAAAGTTTGAGCTAAAAATGTTTTACCAGAACCAGTAGGTCCTAAAAGTAATATATTACTCTTTTGAATCTCTACATCATCTTTAGTAGCTTCGTTTGAGCTAATTCTTTTATAATGATTATATACAGCAACAGATAAAGCCTTCTTAGCTCTTTCTTGACCTACTACATAGTCATCAAGATATGCTTTAATTTCTTGTGGTTTTGAAAGTATATTTGATTCAAATTCAACTGTTTCTTCAGTTTCATCTGCTATAATTTCTGAACAAAGTTCTATACATTCATCACATATATAAACACCAGGTCCAGCAATAAGCCTTTTTACCTGATCTTGATTTTTACCACAAAAAGAACACTTTAATTGTTTCTTTTCATCATACTTAGCCATTGATTCACCTCACAAACTAATTATAAAATTATATAATTTTATTTACTTTTATCATTCCCAATTTCATTTCTACTTATTACTTTATCAACTAATCCATATTCAACAGCTTCACTTGCACCAAAGAAATTATCTCTTTCTGTATCTTCACAGATAGTTTCATAAGGTTTACCAGTATTTTCACTTAAAATCTTATTTAATCTTTCTTTAATACGTAATACATGCTTTGCATGAATATCAATATCAGTTGCCTGACCTTGAAATCCTCCTAATGGTTGATGAATCATAATTTCTGAATTAGGAAGTGCAAATCTCTTTCCTTTTGCACCACTAGTTAATAAGAAGGCTCCCATTGATGCAGCCATTCCCATACATATAGTTGATACATCTGGTTTAATATAATTCATTGTATCATAAATTGCCATTCCAGCAGTTACTGAACCACCTGGGCTGTTTATATAAAGACATATATCCTTATCTGGATCTTCACTTTCTAAGAATAATAATTGTGCAACTATTAAATTTGCAGAATCATCTGTAACTTCACCACTTAACATTACTATTCTGTCTTTTAAAAGCCTTGAAAAAATATCATATGATCTTTCTCCTCGTCCAGTTTGTTCTACAACCATAGGTACTAATGCCATATTTTCTACCTCCTCATAAAGCTACTTAATATTTATAGCCATAATATTGAAATAACTCTAATAATACATTTTATTTCATTATACATTCATAAAATAAATTTGTTAATAGTAATTTAAATAATTGCCAGAAAATTTTTTCTGGCAATTACTTATATTAAAATACTATTTATTTACTTATTAATGTAAATGCTATTTTGTTTTACAATTTTCAACTAATAAATCAATTGTCTTTCTAATTTTAATATCATTTTCAAGCATTGGTCTTTGTGCTTTAACTAGCATATCTACCATCTTGTCATCAGCCTTTGCAGAATACATTTTTGCAATTTCTTCTGCCTTTTGTTTAACTTCTTCATCAGTTGCTTCTACATTTTCTGCCTTTGAAATAGCATCTAACACTATATCAGCTTTAACTTTTCTATCAGCATTTTCTCTCATGTAATCTCTCATTTTATCAGTTGTGTTACCAGTGTATTCCATGTATTGTTCTAAAGTTAAACCTTGATATTTTAATCTATTTTCTAAGTCTTTAACCATAGCATCTATTTCATTTTCAACCATTACAGCTGGAACATCCATCTTTGTGCTCTCAATTGCTGCTGAAATAACTGCTTCTTCAAGTTCAGCCTTTGCTTTATTATTATTAGCTTCAACCATTTTTTCTTTAATATCTTTCTTTAATTCATCTAAAGTATCAAATTCTGAAACATCTTTTGCAAATTCGTCATTTAATTCTGGTAATTCTTTAACTTTAATTTCATTAACAGTTACTTTGAATAAAGCTTTTTTACCATTTAAATCTTCTTTTCCATAATTTTCAGGGAAAGTTACATTTACATCTCTTTCTTCTGAAGCTTTTGCTCCTACTAATTGATCTTCAAAATTATCTATAAATGAACCTGAACCTATTTCAAGAGAATAATCTTTTCCTTCTCCACCTTCAAATTCTACTCCATCAACAAATCCTTTAAAATCTATAACAGCTATGTCACCTTTTTCAACAGTTCCATCTTCTTTAGTTTCAATTCTTGCGTTCTTTTCTTGCATAGATTTTAATCTTTCTTCTATTTCTTCATCTTTAACTTCATATTCTTTCTTTTCAACTTCTAAACCTTTATATTGTCCAAGTTCAACTTCTGGATAAACTGTAACTTCAGCTGTATAATTTAAGTCTTTTCCTTCACCAATTTCTACTATGTTTATTTTGGGATAATCAACTGGTTTTATGTTATTTTCATCAATTATTTGTGGATATGTTTCTTGTACTAAATAATTAACAGCATCATCATAAAGAACTTCTACTCCATAGAATTTCTTAACCATTGCCATTGGCACTTTTCCTTTTCTGAAACCTTGAACATTAAAGTGCATTTTATTTTTATTATATGCTTTCTTTAAAGCTGCATCAAACTTTTCAGCTTCTACCTTTACATCAAATTTTACAACGTTAGCTTCTATTTTTTCCATTTTAGCTTCCATCTTCTATAATTCCTCCTAAAATAGTTATTTACATCTTATTCATAGACTTGATTATTATAACACATAATGATATTTATTTTCAAATTATTATAAAAATTTTATACTTATTTTGTGTTAACATTTCATATTTTTATAAATTTAATAGTTATTCTCATTAGTTTCTTGACTATATTGACCATTTAATCCTGTATTATATTGACTATTTGCTCCTATATCATCTTTTTGAACACAACTGCCATCAGCCTTTATATAATAATTATATCCATTTACTGAAACTTCAATTCCATTTACTGAATCTAAATTTCCAATTGAAACATTAGTACCTATAAGACCTGTAAGCATTTGTTCTTGCATAGTTTCAGTATTCATCATCCAAAAGTACTTATCTTGAACCCCTGCACCTACATAAGGCAAATTACTGAAATATATAAGTGTATTATCATCAATAAATTTTATACTATTACACCATATATTTTCTGGATACTTTGCTAAAATTTCATCTTTATTATACACATTACCTCTTTTATCTGTATAAGTATATTTACTTAAATCTTTTGTAGTTCCATCAATATTTCCAAGTATTACATTTTGATTTTGATCTATAATTACAACTTTTGTCATAGATGGACTTAATGAATATGTAACCCCTGCTGGAACTTCAATACCTTGAAAATTTTTCACTCCATTACTTTCTTGATATTTTGCTTTTATTATTGAGCCATTAGGAGTAGTAAAATCATAAGATAAATCTTTTGGTTTTTCTTCTACTGGTTCTGGTACTTCTTCTTCCTTGTTTGTATCCTCCTTAGGTTCTTCTTCTGGTTTTCCACTATCAACCCAAGCTTGAATACTTGATCTTAAATTTGAAAAATCAGCATTTGCAACTTCAAATTTAATAAATAGTGCAACAAAAATTATTATAGCAAGTATAGCTACAATTGTTATATTTCTCTTTCTACGTTTCATCTTACGTTCATAATCCCTACTAAATATACTAGGTTTTGCCAAAACTATTTCCCTCCTTAAAGAAATTTCATTTCTTTTTGCAACAATTACCACAACACTGGCAATTTTTATTAGTTTTATCCTCTATGTAATTTTTTGAATAATCTTCATAATCAGGGCCATCCTTTAATAGATTATATTTATCTTCAAAATTAATTGTTATATTGCTTTTTATTTTATCTTTTTTCATATTATTTTACCTCATAAATTTGTTATAGTTCAAAATTATCAATATCTTCAATTATCCAACTATCATCTTTATAAATAATTCTTGTAAAAAAGTTTTTAGTATTTTTCGTTTTATTAATATTAAAAATTTTCTTACTTACATCATAATCAATAATAACAACTATAGTACCCTTATATTCATTTTCCTCATAATAAAGCAGACTCTTTTCTTTATCAATATTAATATTTGTTATATCATACTTATTTTTAAGTATGAAGTATTTCTCGCTCAATATATTAAATATCTTTTGTTTTACTAAGTCTGTACTTTCTTTAATTTCATCTTTATTTTCATTATTTAATGCTCTAAAAACACTTTTATAAAAATCCTTTACTTTTTCTTCTATATCATCATAAATTTCATTACTTTCAATAACTGCATTAAGTTTTATTGTAGGAACATTTGTAATTTCCTTTTCTTCACTTTTTAGTATTCCAAAAGGACTATCTGTTTCAATATGTACTAAATTAGATCCATCTGCCAAAATAGGCCCGACTTTTTCATTATCAGATACTTTTATTAAAGTATCTTGATCATTTATGTATATTTCTGCATCTTTAAAATCTGACTCAACATTTAAATTTACAGCATTAAAGTCTAAACTGTCAATTTTATCTGACATAATTAAAATATCCTTTGATGACTCAATAGTAGAATAATCGCTAGGTAAATTACCTTTTATTGTGTATACTCCCGGATAAACATCCTTTATACTTTCACCAGATTTTATTTTGTTAATATTTTCACTATCTATTTTATCATCTTTTGAAGACAAATAAAACATTCCTTCTTGAAAATTACTGTTAATTGTAATTTTATATTTTTTTATTTCAAGATAATATTTTGAAAAAAACAAATAGTCTTTTTTTACAAGCTTAAAATCATCACTTTCTCCAGAATTTTTAAGCTTATTAATTGTGGCATCAATTTTCAATGAATTTTCGTCATAATAATTAATTAATGGTTTCAATGATTCTTTTTTTATTTTTTTATTATTATCCCTAACTATTTTTCTAAGGCTAGATACATCAGATGATTTAACTGCATATGAAAAATTATCTAAGGTTCTATCCATAGATGTAGAACTTCTTCCAATAAAAAATCCCACAAATGCTAGAATAAAAATAAATAAAACAGTAATGAAACTAATTAGATAAAATTTATTTTTATATAATTTTTGTCCTTTCTTCTTAATGCTTTTGCTTTTAATTTTTAAGCTTTTATATTTTTTATTTATGTATTTTTTTATCTTTTTATAGTAATTATCTTTTTTCATATTTAATTTAGATTACTTAAGCCATCATCAATTACATCAATAATCCATTTGCCACAATCAACACATTTATAAACTCTAATAATATAAAGGCTTAATTTAGATTTATCTACATTAAATTTTTCTACTTCTTCATTTGTAATGAATTCATCATTTTCATCAAGAAATCCTTGTAATTCAACTATATAATTTTCTTTGCCAATATTACAGCACTTATTAACTTCAGTACATGTTATTTTTTCATATGTTAATGTATTTTGAAGCTCTTTAAGAATTGGAATATTACTTTCTAAATATTCTAAATCTTCAGCATACTCATCATCATAATCCTTTGCATGGTCTTCATCATAAAAAATTAAATCTTTAACTCTAAATAATTCTTTCAAGAAAATAAACTCCTCTCAAATAAAATGAGACAAAAAAACTTATTAAGATAAGCTTTCTCATCTCATTAATAATACCATATAATTTATAAATTCAAATGATTTTTTATAATTTTTTATAAATTTTCTATTGGTTTTCTTTCACCTTTAAAATTATTTTGCTTTTCAGCTCTCTTTACAAGTTCTTTTTCAACATCTTCAAGAGAAATTCCAAGTTCAGCCATAAGAACAAGCATATGATAAGTTACATCACATATTTCTCCAATTTGTTCTTCTTTACTTTGAGAAAGACTTGCAATTACAACTTCTGTTGTTTCTTCTCCTACTTTTTTTAATATTTTTTCAAGTCCTTTATTAAAAAGATATGTTGTATAAGAACCTTCTACAGGTTTTTCTCTTCTTTTAAGTATATTTTCAAAATCTTTTTCAAGTTGTTTCATAAAATAATAGCTCCTTTTATTATATTTCTTTAACATCTCTATAAAAGCATGTTCTATTACCAGTATGACATGCTGCACCTTTTTGATCCACTAATAATAATATTGTATCATTGTCACAATCAATCTTAATATCTTTTACATATTGAAAATGACCTGATGTAGCTCCTTTATTCCAAAGTTCATTTCTGCTTCTTGAAAAATACCATGCTGTATCCCCTTCTAAAGTCTTTATAAAGCTTTCTTTGTTCATATAAGCAAGCATTAAAACTTCTTTATTTTCATAATCTTGAGCAATTACAGGAACTAATCCATTTCCCTTTTGAAAATCTATTTTATCTGCAATAATCTTTATTTCTTCTAAATTCAAATTATAACACCCCATTTAATATATTAAATTCTAACTGGTATGTTTTTATCTTTTAAATATTTTTTAACTTCTTCTACCGTTACTTCTCCGTAATGGAACATTGAAGCTGCTAAAGCTGCATCTGCAGCATTATCTTTAAATACATCATAAAAATGCTCTAAAGATCCACAACCTCCTGAAGCAATTACAGGAACATTTGTTATATTTGATACTGCCTTTGTAAGTTCTATATCAAAGCCTTTTTTAGTGCCATCTGCATCCATTGATGTTAAAAGTATTTCTCCTGCCCCAAGTCTTGTTCCTTCTTCTATCCATTTTAGTGCATCTATTCCAGTATCAATTCTGCCACCATTTATTACTACATTCCATCCAGATTTATCTTGTCTCATTTTTGCATCTACAGCTAAAACTATACATTGATCTCCAAAATAATATGCTCCATTTTGTATTAATGTTTTATCTCTAACTGCTGCAGAATTTAAACTTATTTTATCTGCACCAGCTCTCAATATTGCTTTTATATCATCCATTGTTCTAAGTCCGCCACCAACAGTAAATGGTATAAATATTTGTTCTGCCACTCTAGATACTACATTTTCCATTATACCTCTGCCTTCATGAGTTGCAGTAATATCTAAAAATACAAGTTCATCTGCTCCCTGCTGGTAGTACTGTTTTGCAAGCTCTACAGGATCACCAACTTCTTTAATTCCTACAAAATTAACTCCCTTAACTACTTTTCCACTTCGAACATCTAAACATGGGATTATTCTTTTTGTATGCATTTATTTTCCCTCCTTTGTTAGATTAATAGCCTCCTCTAAAGATAAAGTATTTGAATAAATTGCCTTTCCAGTTATAGCACCATAAAGTCCTAAATCATTTAATTCCTTAATATTATTAATATCTCTTATACCACCAGAAGCTGTTATATCCATACTTACTTCTTTGCTTAGATTCTTTAACATTTCTGTATTAGGTCCCTCAAGAGTTCCATCCTTACTTATATCTGTTACAATAACATTTTTAACTCCAAGCTTTTCTAATTTTTTTGCAAAATCTATATAATAAAGTGAACTTTCTTCAAGCCATCCTCTGCCACAGGCATATCCATTTTTACAGTCTATACCAACAGCTATTTTTTCTTTAAAATCTCCTATAGCTTTTTTTACAAGCTCTTCATCTTCCATAGCACTTGTACCAAGTATTACTCTTGATACACCATTTGAAATAAGATATTTTATAGTTTCATAGCTTCTTATACCGCCACCTACTTCTACTGGTACATTAACTGTTTTTGCCACCTTAATAATAGCATCCCCATTTACAAGTTCTCCACGTTTTGCACCATCTAAATCTACCATGTGTATGTATCCAGCACCTTTTTCTTCGAAAGACTTAGCAGTTTCTAAAATATCTTCCGCAACTATTTCCTTTTTATTATAGTCCCCTTGATATAGTCTTACAGGTTTTCCATCTATTATATCTATTGCAGGTATAATTATCACATTACCAACTCCTTAAAATTTCTAAGTATGTTAAGACCTATTTCTCCGCTTTTTTCCGGATGAAATTGTGCCCCTATTATATTTCCTTTTCTAAAAAGTCCTGGAACTTTAATACTTCCATAATTTGAATATCCCACTAAATCTTTTTCATCATAATTAGTAGCTGCATAGGAATGAACATAATATACAAAAGAATTTTCTTTAAGTCCTTTTATAATTTCATCATTTCTATTAACTTCTAAATTATTCCATCCTATATGAGGTATTTTTACATTAGGGTCCTTCATTAATTTAATTTCACCCTTTAAAAGTCCAAGACCTTCTCTTTCTTCAACTTCATAACCTATTTCAAATAAAACTTGCATTCCAAGACATATTCCAAGAAGATATTTACCTTTTTTAGCTTCTTCTTTAATAACATCTACAAGACCAGCTTTATTTAAATTATCCATACAATCTTTAAAAGCTCCAACCCCTGGAAGTATTAAAGCATCTGCTTTTTTTATATCTTCTACTTTTCCAGAAATCATGCATTCACAATCTATTTTTTTTAATGCATTATAAACACTTTTTAAGTTTCCCATTCCATAATCAATAATGACTATCATTTATTTACCTCCTTTTAAAGCATTCCTTTTGTTGAAGGTAATACCATATTATCTTTATCAACAGTTTTTGCAATATTTAATGCTCTTCCTAAAGCCTTAAATATTGCTTCCACCTTATGATGATCATTTTCACCATATAAAACTCTTGCATGAAGAGTAATTCCAGCATTAAAGGCAAAGGCTCTTAAAAATTCTTTTGTCATTTCTGTAGAGAAATTTCCAATGCTTTCTCTATTAAAATCACATTCAAATACAAGATATGGTCTGCCACTTATATCAAGAGATACATGAGCTAAAGTTTCATCCATTGGTACAAAAAATGTTCCATATCTTTTTATACCCATTTTATCTCCTAAAGCTTCTAAAAATATTTTTCCAAGGGCTATACCAATATCCTCAACAGTATGATGATCGCATACTTCTAAATCACCTTGAGCTTGAACCTCAAGATCAAATCCTCCATGAAATGCCATTAAATTAAGCATATGGTCAAAAAAACCCACACCTGTTTTTATATTAGTTTTTCCAGTTCCATCTAAATTAATTGCAAGTTTTAGCTTAGTTTCTTTTGTATTTCTTTCAATTTTTGCTTTTCTTTCTTTCATTATTTTAACCTTACCTTTACAGAATTAGCATGTGCTGTAAGACCCTCTTTATTTGCCAAATTTACTATCTTTTCTCCATGAGCTTGTATTGCTTCATCTGAATAATAAAGGAATGATGATTTTTTAATAAAGCTATCTACTGAAAGGGCTGAGAAAAATCTTGCTGTACCACTTGTTGGTAATACGTGATTTGTACCACCAAAATAATCTCCTATTGGCTCTGCTGTGTTATGTCCTAAAAATACAGATCCTGCATTTTTTACTTTTCCTAATTGTTCCATAGCATTATCTATCATAAGTTCCAAATGCTCAGGAGCTATTTCATTAGATACTTCAATACATTCATCTAAAGTATCACAAAGTATTACCTTACCATAATTTTTAAGAGATTCTTCTATAATTTCTTTTCTTTCAAGAGTTGCCATTTGTCTTTTTAATTCCTCATTAACTTTTGGAATAAGTTCTTTTGAAGTTGTTACAAGAATTGCAGATGCTAATTTATCATGTTCAGCTTGACTCATTAAATCAGCTGCAACATACTTTGGATTAGCATTTTCCTCAGCTACAATAAGTATTTCTGATGGTCCTGCAATCATATCTATATCTACAGTTCCAAATACTAATTTTTTAGCAGTTGCAACAAAAATATTACCAGGTCCTACTATTTTGTCTACCTTAGGAATACTTTCTGTTCCATAAGCAAGTGCTCCAATAGCTTGTGCTCCTCCTACTTTATATATTTTATCTACTCCTGCAATTTTAGCAGCTACACCTATATAAGGATTAATACCACCATCTTTGCTAGGTGGTGTTACCATTACAATTTGTGATACTCCTGCAACCTTTGCTGGTATAACATTCATAAGTACTGATGAAGGATATGCAGCTGTACCTCCTGGTACATATACACCAACCTTTTCAAGGGGCAAAACTCTTTGTCCTAAAAAGATTCCTTGATTTTTATTTAAAATAAATCCTCTTTGTTTTTGAGCTCTGTGATAGAACTCAATATTTTCTTTAGCTTCTTCTAAATCCTTAATAAATTTATCTTCTACAATATCAAAACATTTGTTAAGTTCCTCTTCTGTAACCTCAAGTTTTTCTAAAGAAACTTTATCAAATTTCTCTGTATATTCTTTTAATGCTTTATCTCCATTTGATTTAATATTACTAAGTACACCAGAAACTATTTCAATAACTTTAGTATCTGCTTCATTTTCTCTTTCTTGAATTTGCTTTTTTAATTTATCATAACCTTCTTTTTTTAGATCAAATTCTTCCATTAACATAGTTATAAAACCTCCTAAATAACTTTCTTTAAATTATTTATAAAATCTTCTATTTCATCTTTTTTCATTTTAAAACTTGCCTTATTAACAATTACCCTTGCACTTATTGGGCATACTGTATCAAAAACTACAAGTCCATTTTCTTTTAATGTTGTTCCTGTTTCCATTATATCAACTATTGCATCACAAAGTCCAAGAATTGGTGCAAGTTCTACTGAACCTTCTATTTTTATTATTTCAACGTCCATATTTTTCTTTTTGAAATATTCTTTAGCTACTGTAGGATATTTTGTCCCAATTTTTATATGACCTACTTTTTTAAATATATTTTTTTCTGGAAGTGATGCAACTATAAATTTGCATTTTCCTATTCCAAGATCTAAAAGTTCATAATAATTATCATCAGCTTCTAAAAGTGTATCTTTTCCTACTACTCCAATATCTGCAACACCATGTTCAACATATGTAATTGAATCAGCAGCTTTTACAAGAAAATATTTTATATCATATTTTGTATCCTTAAATACAAGCTTTCTGCCTTTGTCTTTTAATTCTTCAGTTCCATAATTACACTTATCAAGTAATTTTACAGTTTCCTTTTCTAATCTTCCTTTAGTTAAAGCAATACTTATGCTCATTAATTACACTTCCTTCTTTATTTCAAATTTTGAACATTCTTTTGTTGGAATAAGTTCTACTACATTTCCTTCTTGTCTTAATCCCTTAGCTTTTTTTAATGCCTCAATTTTATTATCTTTTCCATAATATATTACAAATTTATCTCTATCATCTGCATTTTTAATATCTAAAACACTTAATAAAGTATCTAAATTAACAGAAAAACCTATAGCAGGATAATCTTCTCCAAAAGTTTTTATAAGCTTATCATATCTTCCTCCACTTAAAACAGTAGCACCAACTCCATCTACAAATCCTCTAAATATAAGACCTGTATAATAATTAAGTCTTGGAACCATAGCCAAATCAAATGTAATACTTTCTTTATATCCTAAACTTCTTAAATCATTATATAAACTTTCAAGATAGCTTATACTTTCTTTTAATTCTTTATTAAAAGCTAATTTTTTTGCCTTTTCTAATACTTCAATTCCTCCAAATAATAATGGCAGTTCATTAAAGAAATTTTTATATTCTTCTGATAAATTTAGTTCATCTAAATAATCAGATAATGATTTTAAACTCTTCTTATCTATTAATGTAGCAAGTTTTTCTCTTTTTTCTTCATCTAAATTCAAATCTTTTACGGCAGCATTAAAGAAATCCATGTGTCCCATTTCTAATTTAAACTTTGTATCACCTAAAACTTCTAATGTTTCTAAAGCTGCTTCTAAAATTTCAAGATCTGAATCTTTGTCCTTTAATCCTATAAGTTCAACACCACAATCTGTATATTCGTTTTTCTTACCGCCAAAATTTTTATGTAATCTAAATACATCTGCTGTATATCTAAACCTAAGTGGTTTTTCTATATTTTTAAATTTAGTAGCTGCCACTCTTGCTATAGGAACTGTCATATCAGGTCTAAGTACAAGTATTTTTCCCTTAGAATCAAAAAATTTATATACTTCTTCTTCTTTTAAATTTTGAAATCCTGAATTTATTGTTTGATAATATTCTATAGTAGGTGTAACTACTTCTTTATAACCCCATCTATCTAAAACTTCTTCTATATCCTTTTGTAGCTTTTTCTTAACTTCACATTCACCTAATATTAAATCTCTCATTCCTTCTGGAATTACATATTTATTATTCATAACCATCCTCCGCTTTATTACTTTATCACGCTAAATTATTAAACTATAGTAATTATATTAATATATTTTTAATTTTATGTCAATAGCTATATATAGTGCAACTTTTTTCTAAAAAAAGAAAGAGTTTCTCAAATTAATGAGAACTCTTTGTATCTTAAAGCCATGTAATAAATGCTGTTTTATCTTTCATATTATATCCAGTTTGCTTATAAAAATTTAATGTACTTTCCTTTTTAGATCCTGTTAATAACATTATTTTATAACAATTATTTTCATTAGCTATCTTTTTAGCATAATCAAGACATTTTGAAGCTTTGCCTTTTTTTCTATAATTTATATCTGTAACTACGTTTTCTACAAAAGCATATGGTCTTACATTGTGAGTCAAATTAGGTATAATTACAAGTGTACATGAAGATACTATTTTTTCATCCTCAATGCATACAACAATATGATAATTAGAATCATTAATTATTTTTTTCCATGTATCATTTAAATTATCATTATCCTTTGGAAAAGGATTATCTCCTAATTGTTCATATAATTTCAAAATCTAAACTAACTCATTTTCTTTAATTTCTCTAACCATAATTTATCACCTTGTTTATTTATTTTCTTTTAAAAACTCCTCTGTCATTTTAATATCTGCAAACATTCCACTAAGTGATGCCATAAATACTTTATGAACAATTTCAGCTTTTATTACTTCATTATTATAAACTAAATCTTTTGTATTGCAGGCATCATCAATTACTGTAACTTTATATCCATAATCTTGACATGCACGAGCAGTAGTATCAACACACATATGAGACATCATTCCTACTATGCAAACTTCTTTTACATTATTTTTATCTAATTCTTCTTTTAATGATGTTTTTAAAAAGGAGCTTGGATAATGTTTTTCAATGACTTTTTCATTATCAAGGGGCTTTACTTCTTCATAAATATTTTCATCAAAATCAATACCTGTACAATGTTTTATAAAAAACACAGGTTTATTATTTTCCCTAAAATAGTCTAAAATCTTTTTAGCATTATCTGCTGCCTTTTCTGGATCACTTAATCTAGATTGTCCCTCTTTAAAATAAAAATTTTGGATATCAATTAGTATTAATGCACAATTTTCCATAGTATTCCCTCCATATCTTTATAAATATTTTCTATAAAAATATTATAAATCTACCAACCTATTTATGTACATTACCCACTTTTTTGTATGTATTTTATTTTATTATCCCTTTAGATTTTAAAATTGCTTTTTCTTTATCTGTTCCATCATTTGACATATAATCTATACCTATTTGTTGCATGATATTTACTGCTTCTAAAGCTTTTTTGCCTCTATTTTCTGTTAAATAATATTCAACTTTAAGAGGATAACCTTCAAATGTTTTTTTATCTACTATTCCAAATTCCTTCAATTCCTTAAGTTGCTCTAAAAGCATTTTTTGAGTTATTCCACTAATGCTTTTTTGAAGATTAGATAAAGACATACCTCCGTTTCTAAGTTGAAATAATATTATAGTTTTCCATTTACCTTTTAATATATCATGAGCAATTTCTAATGGACATGTATATTCTTTTCGTATTTTCATTTTAATTCACCTATTATATATTTTATTTTGTTATTATCATTTATTGCCATTATGCTATATATTATGTCATTATTTTTCCTTATTATTATTTTTATTATCTAGGAAATGCTCCATTATTTATATCAATACATGTGCCATTTATATATTCTGGCGATTCTGTAGCAAGCCAATAAATAGTTTTTGCTACTTCTACTGGTTTTGCAAATCTATCTAAAAATACATTACTTTTAATTGCCTTTTTTCTATCCTCTGGTATAACTTTCATCATTTCTGTTTCCACAGGTCCTGGGGCCACAGAATTTATTATAATACCTTTAGGTCCTAGTATTTTTGCAAAACTTTTAGTGGCATTAATTATTCAAGCTTTTGTAATGCCATACCATATATCTAGATGACCTATTTCATGAACTAGTTTTTCTATGCCAGAAATATCAGTTAAATCATATTGTATCTTTTTTACATTCTTATTATCATTTAATTCAAAGTCATTATAATCTCTTGCAATAATTATAACTTCGTAATTATTTTTAATAAAAAGCTTTGTAACTTCTAAACCAATACCCTTATTACCACCTGTTATTAATACCTTTTTCATAACATCACTCACTTTATAATAATTAATATTTAACATTATTATTCATACTACAATATTCTTCAAATAACTTTTTACAATCCATCTTGTTTTGTTGTTCTAATTCTAAAATATTAGATTTACCACTTAAATAATCATAAAAATCACTATCCCTAAATCCAATTTCTGCTGCATCAGCACAGGTACATCCATAATATACCTTATGTATATTTGCCCATAAAATTGCTCCAAGGCACATAGGACATGGCTCTGATGTTGTAAATAATACGGCACCACTTAAATCAAAAGTATTTAAATTTTTACATGCATCTCTTATAGCTTCCATTTCTCCATGCCTTGTAGGATCATTTCCAGATACAACACAATTATGACCTCTTCCAACTATTTTTCCATCCTTTACAATAACACATCCAAAAGGACCACCATGATGATTTTTAATACCAGAATATGCTTCTTTTAATGCTTCTTCCATAAAATTTGCTCCATTAAATTACCTCCTTAATTATATATTTTTTATTTATTATAACAAAATTATATATGGCAAAAAAGATTGTTGCACTATTCATGCAACAATCTTTTCTACTCCATTGCTATAAATTCAACCTTTTCCACCCAACTTATCTTGGTTAAATCATTTAAAAGCGTTTTTATATCACCTTTTAACATTGTCATATCTATTGTAAGACTTAAATTAGCATATCCATTAATAGGAATTCCTTGATTAATAGTAAGTATGCTGCCGCCTTTTTCTGATATGCAATTTAATATTTGAGATAAAACTCCAGTTTTATCTTGAATCATAAGATTAAAAGTAGCTTTTCGTCCTTCAGACTTTTCAGAAAACTCAAATACAGAATCTTTATATTTATAATATACACTTCTGCTTATCCCAACAATCTTAACAGCTTCTGTCACTTCTTTAACCTTACCTTCTTTTATTAATTTTTTCGCATTTACAACTTTTTCATATACATCTGGTAAAACATTTTTATCAACAATATAAAAATTTTGCTCCATTACATTTCCCCTTCTATAGTAGCTGCCCCCAGTTTATCAATAGAAAGTTCAAAAACTGCCCAATCAAGTAATTGCTCCTTTAAATAACTTTTCATATTTGCAGTAAAATTTGTGTTATCTTCACTTACTATAGCCATTATAGTTGGACCAGCACCGCTTAAATATGAAGCTAATGCTCCTAACTTATAAGCTTCTTCCTTAACTTCATAAAATCCTTTTATTAATTTACTTCTATAATTTTCATGAAAAGCATCTTTACAAGCATATTTCAAAAGACTATCATTACCATTTGAAAGTGCAGCAATTAGAAGCCCTACTCTAGATACATTATATACTCCATCCTTAATAGTAAGGCTTTTTGGAAGTACTTCTCTAGCATCGCTAGTAGATAATCTAAAATTAGGAACTATTGCAACGAACTTGTAATCATTTTTTATGTTTATATGTTCATAATAATATATTCCTTCTTCATTTATGGAAACTACCATTCCTCCAAGTACTGCTGGTGCAACATTATCTGGATGGCCTTCTATTTCTACTGACATTTGAAATATTTCTTCTTTTGTAAATTTCTTATTCATTATTTCATTTGCTAGCACAAGTCCACCTACAATACATGTTGAACTGCTTCCAAGTCCCCTTGATACTGGAACTTCCTGCTTCAAAGCACATATTTTCAAACCTGGAATTTTAAATTTTGCTTTATTAAAGCACATTACCATTGATTTATATACAATATTATCTTCATTACAAAATTCTTCTGGGAATCCTTCAAAAGAAAGACCACTTTCTTTTACTTCTACCGCAAACTCATTATACAAATTTACTGCAACTCCAAGAGCATCAAAACCTGGTCCCATATTTGCAGATGTTGCAGGCACTTTAACTTTTATCATAATCTTAACCTCTTTATTTATTTAAATTAATTTAGATAAGATAATAAAGCTTTTCTCATTTCATCCTTATCCCATACTTCTTTGTGTTTAACTTGTTTCTTATCTAAATCTTTAAGATTTTCTGGTATTTCTATGCCTGTCATCTTATTTAATTCTTTAATAACTTCAAAATCATTAAGTTTTTCTACATCAATATCAAGAGCTTTACAAATACTTCTTGGGAATTTATATGGACTAGCAGTTGATGCTATAAGTACAGGTCTGTTATCACCAGTTTCAGCTACATATTTTTCATACACAACTTCAGCAACAGCTGTATGTGTATCCATTAAATATCCTTCTCTCTTATACTTTTCCTTTATTGCATTATATACTTCACCTTGATTTGCAAAATTTCCATAAAATTCGTTTGTGAAGTTTTTCATATCATCTGATACTTTATATTCACCATTACTATTTAAAGATTTCATAAGATCTTTTACTATTTTTCCATCTCTATTACATGCTTCATATAAAAGTCTTTCAAGATTTGATGAAACAAGAATATCCATAGATGGTGATTCTGTTAATATAAGTTCTCTCTTTTTATCATAAGTACCAGTTCTAAAGAAATCAGTTAATACCTTGTTATCATTTGATGCACATATAAACTTATTAATTGGAAGTCCCATTTGTTTTGCATAATATGATGCTAAAATATTACCAAAGTTTCCTGTTGGAACAACAACATTTATTTCATCGCCTTGGTTTATTTTTCCTTGTTCAACTAATTTAAAATATCCATAAAAATAGTACACTATTTGTGGAACTAATCTTCCTATATTTATTGAATTAGCTGATGACAATATGTATCCTTTACTAAGTAAAGATTTCTTAAATTCCTCATCACCAAATATTTCTTTAACTCCTGTTTGAGCATTGTCAAAGTTACCATTTATAGCAAATACCTTAACATTATTTCCCTCTTGAGTAGACATTTGTCTTTGTTGAATTGGGCTTACACCATTATTAGGATAATATACAACAACCTTAAAACCATCAACATCTTTAAAACCTTCAAGAGCAGCCTTACCAGTATCACCTGATGTAGCTGTAAGAATAACAACTTCTTCCTTAACTCCTATAGCTTTCTTAGCTCTTTTCATAACTTGTGGAAGAAATAATAATGCTGCATCTTTAAATGCACATGTAGGACCATGATATAATTCCATAAATCCATTGTTTACAGTAACATCAAATCTTCCTTCATAAGCATCTTTTATTGCCTCTTTTAAATCAGCAGCCTTAATATCTGTAAAGTATTTACTTATAATTTTATATGCTAAGTCAACATATGATAAATTTTTTTCCTCTTTTAATTTTGAATATAAATTTGGAAAAGACTCTGGAATAAAAAGACCTCCATCTTTTGCAATACCTCTAACTATAGCTTCTGCTGAAGATATGCCTTTTTCTAGTCCACGTGTACTTTGAAATTTCATTTCATCACCCCAAAAAAAATTTAAATATATATAGCAAATTTTTATATTTTTTGTATCTATTTAGTATAATATCATGTTCTTATATTGATTACAAGTGTTTTTTGTACAAAAACACAAACATATTTTTTATAAAAATTCAAAATATAATACTTTTACTTTTTAAGTGCATATAAAAGCAAAAGTGCTGATTTTATAGAAAAATTATGATTTTTTACAAATTGTTCTACTTCATCAATTTTTAATTTTATAACATCAATTTCCTCATCATCTTCATTATGTTCAGTGGATATAGTTCCATAAACATCCATCTTAACTATGGCAGTTGTTTCATCACATAAACCTACTGATGTATATGAAGGTTTTAAAATAATCTCCAAATTTTTAGAATTAAGTCCTGTTTCCTCAAATATCTCTCTTTTGGCTGCTTTTTCTATAGTTTCACCTTCATCAACAATCCCTGCTGGAAGTTCATAAAGATAATCAGAAATAGCAGGTCTGTATTGCTTTACTATTATAACTTCATTGCCATTATAAATAGGGAGAACCATAACCCCATCACATCTAGAATGATTTCTTGTAACACATGACAATTCTTCTTTCTTTCTTCTACTTGCCACATAATAATCTTTAGGATTACCTTTTCTATTTATAAGTTTGAGCTTATACATATTTAAAAATTTACTTTCTACAAGTTTTTCTATATTTAATAATTTCATAACTTCATCTCCATATTATTTTTATATAATTATTGTACTATATATTTAATATTTTTTATTGTATGTAAATGTATATATACCATAGGCAAAAATTCCTTTTAAAGCACTTGAAATTGCAATACTTATCCAAACTCCATCTACACCAAAAAATTTAGTTAAAAAAAGTGCAAGGGGAATTCTTAAGGTAGTAAATACTATACTTATAGTTGCTGGAATATTAGGCTTTCCTATTCCAGTAAAAAGTCCATTAGATATCATTTCTGTAGCACTAAATATTTGTGTAAAGGCAACTACTTTTAAATATGCAGCTGCAATTTTTATAGTTTCTTCTTCTTTTACAAATAAACTTACCATTTGCTTATTAAATGCTAAAAATAATCCTGCAACTGCTAGTGCATATGCTGCTCCTACCATTAGTGATGATTTATACCCAGCCTTTATTCTTTCATACTTTTTCGCCCCAAAATTTTGTCCTGTAAAAGCTGCTACAGCACCATTAAAACCACCTATAACCATATATGCTACTGATTCTATCTGAACACCAATTTTTTGAGCTGCAATGGCATTAGCTCCAAAAGTTGCTATTATTTTAGCAAGTAGAATATTTATTATGGTAAATAAAACTCTTTGAAATGCCATGGGTAAACCTAATTTTATAATTTCTTTTATTTTTATGTAATTTACTTTTATTTTTAAATTATACTTAAATGTTTCACCTGCATTTATCCTAAATAAAATAAACGTTATTATATTTGCAATTAAAGTGGCTATAGCAGCCCCTACCACTCCAAATTTGAAAATATAAATAAGTATTGGATCTAATAAAATATTTATTATTACTCCTACAGAATTAATTTTAAAGGCTGTTTTATTGTTACCAAAGCTTCCCATTATCCTTGTATATAGTAAATTATAAAAATTAAAAAATAACATTGGAGCATTTAGAACTAAATATTTATAAGCATTATTAGACGTTTCTACATCATTTAAATTTAAAAAATCAATAAAATGTTTTCCAAATGCTATTAAAACAATTCCAAATACTATTCCTATAGATAAATTAATAAGTATACCAGAATTTATATATTCACTTATTTCTTTATTATTTTTCTTTCCAATTGCATGAGCTACTTTTACCCCTATTCCAATAACAACTAGCGAATTTATAGCATATCCTATATTTATATATAAACTTGAAGAACCAACACTTGCCACAGCACTACTTCCTAACATACCAACCCATAGCATGTCAATTAGATTATATGTAAACTGTAAAAAAGAACTTCCCATAATAGGCAGTGCCAAATACAAAATAACTTTTATTACTTTTCCTTTTGTTAAATCTTTTTCTTTCATTTTTTCTCCATTTTAAGTATATATTCTTCCTTTCTAGCTAATAATGAATATTGTAGTAAAAATAAGTATTTTTAAGGAGGATTTTTATTATGCACATAAAAAATCAATCTACTAGAAATGGACTACATAAAAATTCTAACAAAGTATTAGGAGAGTTTTCCCTACTTCCAGAAGAAAATAATTATACATATTCCATATCAGAGAAACAATTTTCTATGTTAAAAGGCAATAAAAACATACTAAATCATTAATATTTCCATAATGCATCAAGAGACATTATAATATCATCAATCCCAATATCATACACATTTAAATTTATGTCATTTTTTAAAAGTCCGTTTATTATATCTTCCTTTTCACTTTGAAATATACTTGAATCTTCAACTGCCTTAAGTATATCATGTATACTATAAATTAAACAGTCTCCCTTGCTTATACCTTCCATTGTTCCAAAATCTTTTTGATCTTGTTCTACATAAAAATCAAAATATCCATCATTTTTATTATTTTTAAATTCAATCATATTTGAAAATTCATACAAAGTAACATAGTTTATACATTTATCCTTATCCTTAAATCCAATTAATTTTCCTTCTGGCGTCAAAACTACATAATTATTAATAGGTTTTATATGTTCCATTTTCATCAACTCCTTTTAATATATCTTGTCCTTTGTTTTAACATTTATACCATACTTTTTATTCCAATTTATAAAAAAAGAAATATTTTTTCTTGTTATTGCTTGACCAAATTTGCCAATAATTATATAGTTATAGTATGCGGAAAATTAGGAGGTATTATAATGAGTTTTACAAATGTTAGAAAGATACCATCTCCTGAGGAAATCATGGATATGACTCCTCTTGCTGAAAATTTAAAAAAAATCAAAGCAGAAAGAGATGAAGAATTAAAAAGAATTATGTCAGGACAAGAAAACAAATTTGTAGTTATTGTTGGTCCTTGCTCAGCAGACGATGAAAATGCAGTATGTGATTATATTAACAGACTTGCAAAAGTTAATGAAAAAGTTAAGGATAAATTATTTATTATTCCAAGAATATATACAAATAAACCAAGAACTACAGGCGAAGGCTACAAAGGTATGCTTCATCAACCAGATCCTGAAAAAGCTCCAAATATGGTTCAAGGATTAATTGAAATAAGAAAAACTTTTATAAGATCAATAAAAGAATCTTATCTTACTCCTGCAGATGAAATGCTTTATCCATGTAATCATATTTATTGTTCTGATTTATTAACTTATGTTGCAGTTGGTGCAAGAAGTGTTGAAAACCAACAACATAGACTTACAGCTAGTGGTGTAGATGTACCAGTTGGTATGAAAAATCCAACAAGCGGTGATTTATCTGTAATGTTTAATTCTGTACAAGCTGCTCAAGGTCAACATGATTTCATATATAAAGATCACGAAGTAAAAACTTCTGGAAATCCATATGCTCACGTTATAATGAGAGGTTCTGTAAATAAACATGGTGCAAATATTCCAAATTATCACTATGAAGATTTACTAAGAGTTTTAGATCTTTACAAAAAGCACGATTTTTCAAATCCAGCTGTTATAGTTGATGCAAATCACTCTAATTCTGGCAAGAAGTTCTACGAACAACCTCGTATAGTAAAGGAAGTTCTTCACAGCAGAGCATACAATAATGAACTTAAGAATCTTGTTAAAGGTGTTATGATTGAAAGCTACATTGAAGAAGGAAATCAACCAGTTCATGAACACTGCTATGGTAAGTCAATTACTGACCCATGTCTTGGATGGAACGATACAGAAAAATTATTATTAGAAATAGCAGAACTTTGCTAAAATCTAAAATTTATGGAAGTATGCAAGATGCATACTTCTATTTTTTTGCTAAAAAAATAGAAGGTACTTTTAAAAGTACCTTCTACCTTCTTCTCATGCACCTTCTTTAACATTTAAAACTATATAACTGTTATTTTCAAAATCAATCATATAATTATATGTTATTAAAGAATTTACAATATAACTTTAAACTATTTATTAGAAATTGTCAAATTACCATCTACAACATCTACTACAGCTGTTTGACCACTTGAAACATCACCACTTATAATCTTCCTTGCAAGAGAATTTTCAAGTGTATTTTGAATATATCTCTTAAGTGGTCTAGCACCATAAACAGGATCGTATCCTTCCTCAGCTAATAAATCTTTTGCCTTTTCTGTTACTTCAATATTCATGTCTTTATCTTTTAACCTAGCTTTAAGTTCACTTAAGAATATATCTATTATCTTCTTAATTCCAGATTTAGATAAAGGTTTAAACATTATTGTATCATCAACCCTATTTAAAAATTCAGGTTTAAATCTTGCTTTTAATTCATTCATAACAAGCTCTCTACTTTCAGGAGAAACTTTTCCATCATCTGCTCCATCTAAAAGATACTGAGAACCAATATTAGAAGTCATTATAATAATTGTATTTTTAAAATCTACAGTTTTACCCTTATTATCTGTAAGTCTTCCATCATCTAATATTTGAAGAAACATATTAAACACATCTTCATGAGCCTTTTCTATTTCATCAAATAATATTACACTATAAGGTTTTCTTCTTACAGCTTCAGTAAGCTGACCACCTTGTTCATATCCAACATATCCTGGAGGTGCTCCAACAAGTCTAGACACAGCATGTTTCTCCATATATTCAGACATATCAATTCTAATCATAGCATCTTCACTATCAAATAATGTTCTAGCTAAAGTTTTTGCAAGTTCAGTTTTACCAACACCAGTTGGACCAAGGAATATAAAAGAACCTATAGGTTTGTTTTCATCCTTAAGACCTGCCCTTGCTCTAAGTATAGAATTAGATACAGCAACTACTGCCTCTTCCTGTCCAATAACTCTTGTTTCAAGTTCTTTATCAAGTCTTAATAATTTTTCCCTTTCACCTTCTAAAAGTTTATCTACAGGAATACCAGTCCACTTTGATAAGACTTCTGAAATTTCTTCTTCTGTAACTTCTTCTTTTAATAAAGCTCCTTCATAATTTTCCTTAACTTCTGCTTCTTTTGTTTTAATTTCTTCTTCTATTTTTGGAATTACAGAATATCTAATTTCTGAAACCTTGTTATAGTTATATTCTCTTTCATATTTTTCAAGATCACCTTTTGCTTCATCAAGTTTTTTCTTTAATTCTTTAAGTGATACTATATGTTCTTTTTCTTTTTCATATTTTGCAGTCATACTGTCATTTTCTTCTTTTAGTTCTGCAAGTTCTTTCTTTAAATCATTTAATCTCTTTATTGAAGCCTCATCTTTTTCCTTTTCTAAAGCTTCTTTTTCAATTTCAAGTTGGAATATTTTTCTTCTCAAAACATCAAGTTCTGTAGGAAGAGAATCTATCTCTGATCTTATCATTGCACTTGCTTCATCAATTAAATCTATTGCTTTATCAGGTAAAAATCTATCTTGAATATATCTGTGAGATAACTTAGCTGCTGCAACAATAGCAGAATCATGTATTCTTATTCCATGATGAATTTCAAACTTCTCTTTTAGTCCTCTAAGAATAGAAATAGTATCTTCTACTGTAGGTTCATCTACAATAACAGGTTGAAATCTTCTTTCAAGAGCTTTATCTTTTTCTATATACTGTCTATATTCATCAAAAGTAGTTGCACCTATACAGTGAAGTTCACCTCTTGCAAGTAATGGTTTAATAAGATTTCCAGCATCCATAGCACCATCGGTTTTGCCAGCACCTACAATAGTGTGTATTTCATCAATAAATAATATGATTTTGCCATCACTATGAGATACTTCTTTCAATACAGCTTTTAACCTTTCTTCAAATTCACCTCTGTATTTTGCACCTGCAATTAATGATCCCATATCAAGTGAAAATATTATTTTGTCTTTTAGTCCTTCTGGAACGTCTCCTCTTACTATTCTTTCTGCTAAGCCTTCGATTATAGCAGTTTTACCTACTCCAGGTTCACCAATAAGTACTGGATTGTTTTTAGTTCTTCTTGAAAGAATTCTTATGGTTCTTCTTATTTCTTCGTCCCTTCCTATAACAGGATCAAGTTTATGTTTTTTAGCAAGTTCTACTAAGTTTGTTCCGTATTTTCCCAAAGCATCATATGTTCCTTCAGGATCATTAGAATCAACCTTTTGACTTCCTCTAACTTCAGCTAGCACCTTTTCAAAATTATTTTTATTTATGTTATATTTATTTAATATTGTATAAACTGTTCCTGATTTTTCTTTTTGTAAAATTGCAATCATTAAATGCTCAACACTAACATATGAATCTTCAAATTTCTTTGCTATTTCTTCTGCTTTTACAAGTATTTCTTCCATGCCTCTTGTTATATACATACCAGAAGAATTAGCTCCTTCACCTAAAACCTTTGGCATTTTATCTAAAGCTTCATTTATGCTAAGCTTTAATGATTTCACATCAACACCCATTCTAGTAAAAATATTAGGAATAAGTCCATCTTCTTGCTCAACTAAAGCTGAAAATAAGTGAATAACATCAACGCTTTGATGATTATACTTTACTGCTGTTTGATTTGCTTCATTTAAAGCTTTTTGCACTCTTAAAGTCATTTTATCAACATTCATATTTTAAAGCCTCCTTCTCTTATCTTTAAATATATTATATTACTAAAGTCAAAGAAAGTCAAAGTATATTTTAAAAAAATCACATATAATTTGAAAATTATATGTGACTTTTTATTCTATTAGATAAAGTGAAGTATTTAACAGCTTCTTTAATATCATTAAGATTATAATAAAGATTTCCCATTTCTAAATATCTTAAATACCTTTCTTCTTTAGAACCACATTTAAATAGAGAATCAAGGGAAAGGTTCATATATTTTTCCGCTTCTTTATATTTCTTTTGCTTTTGAAGAATACTTCCTTTATAATAATAAATTCTCTCAATAAGCTTAATATCATTTATCATAATTGCCATATTTAATGCTTCATCTGAAATTTCATATGCTTTTTCATATTGATTATTATTATAAAGAATTTGTATACACTTATTTAAAAAATATACACATTCATCTTTAGGTGATGAAGAATAAAGATTAACTGCTTCTTCAATTTGCTTTATAGCAGCTTCATTATTACCTACTTCAAAATAAGCCTCTCCATATTGGCTTTTTAATAATGCTAATGATTCTCTGTTGTCCTTTTGTAACTCAAAGGCTTTATTAATATATTTTTCTACATTTTGTCCATTATTTCTTATTGATAAAATAGAATATAACTCATAAATATTAGTTAATAATTCTTTATCTTTTACTATGTCAACAGTATCAATAATTTCAGATATTATTTCATAAGCTTTCTCTGTTTCTCCCATTTTACTGTAACATAAGCTTTCTTTATAAAAAACTAAATGCTTATTATTATTTACATTAAGGTCAACTAAGTTTTTCAATTTATCATAATATATTATAGCTTCACCATATTCCTCACTTAAAAGAAGATAATCAGCCATATCTAAAAAATATACAATAGTTTTTTCTGTGGAATTATTTCTTTGAAACAAATCATAATATTTTGATATGTATAATTGTATATTTTCACCCTTTTTCTTTTTCAAATAACCATCTATTAATATGTGCATAAATTCAAAAGCCAAATCATAATATTTATAATCAATTGCATATGATAAATTCATTTTTATATTTTCTTCAGTTGAATCATTATTTTTTAAATAATTCTCTTTAACTATCTGTAAATTTTCACTTATTTGTTCATATACATCCTTTACTAAATAACTATATGGAGATTCTATTTTTTTAGCAATATATTTTAATATTTCATCATCAGCTTTAACTTTTCCATTTTCTATACAGCTCATTTTTGATATAGAAATTTTATCTCCACATAATTCTTTTAAAGTAATTCCTTTATATACTCTTGCACGCTTTATCTTTTCCCCAGTTGATAATATTTCCATAAAAAAAGCCTCCTTTCTAAATTTATTCTTCTATAAGCCCCATTTTTTTATATATGTTTACTGCCTCGTCTAAATATTTTTTTGCTAAATTATCTTTTTTATTATCTAAATAAAACTTAGAAATCATTATACAAAGTTCAGATACAAAATCATTAACTTCAGATTTTTTAGCATAATTGTATATATCTATAAGTAAATTTTCTGCCTCTATTGTTCTCTCCTTTATACAAAGAATTCTATATTTTATCAAATCACAATTAAGCCTGTCCACAATATCATTTTCTGTTAATCTATCGTATATTTTATTTAAAAGTTCTTCACATTTTACAATATCTTTTTCTTTTATGTAATTTTTGCACATATTAATTAATGTAACATTAAGATTATTACTTTTATTTATTATTTTTATTTCTTTTGCTCTATTATAATGTTTAAATGAATTTTCTATTTTATTTAAATCACAAAATAATTCTCCTAAATTATTTTCCACATCACTTATGTTATTATTTTTAACAACTTTCTTTTGAACTTCCAAGGCTTTATTAGAATATATTAGAGCATTTTCTAAATCATTATTTTCACTATAATTTTGAGCAATTAGAAGAAGTGATTTACTATATTTGTCCTTATCATACACACCTTCAAATTTTTCTTCCGCAAGGAAAGCATATTTAAGGGATTGCTTAAAATTTTCTAAAGAAAAATATACCTTAGACATATAGTAATATATTTCCCCTAATACAACATCATTTCCTATATTATTATCTAAATATACAATTTCTGCTTGTTTTAAATAACTGTTGGCTGAATGATATGCTTTGGCTTTAATGGATATCTTAGTTAATCTTAAAAACGTATCTATTACATTTTCATATTTATTATTTTTTACGAATATAACATTTGCTGACAAATAATTTTGTTGAGCAACCTCTAAATCTTTATTTTCTTCTAAAATTATACCCTTAAGATATAAAAGCTTCCCTTTACTAAATTCCAGTTCATATTTATTTGCATATTCACTAGCTTTTTCTAAATAATCTTCTGCAGTTTCAAAATCATGACTTAATATAAAACTTTCCGCTAATTGTTCATAATACATAGTTATTTTTTCTGCTTGGCTTTCTTCTGATTCCATCAAATATTCAACAGTTGTATTTAAATTTTCAGCTAAATACTCTAAAAGATCCATAGATGGATTTGATCTTCCTGATTCAACTAAACTTATTTGTCCTGGTGTTATTCTTTCTTTTGCTAAATCTTTTAATGTCATATTAAGTTTTTTTCTTTTTCTTTTAATTTTCTCCCCTAAAGTCAAAATTTCCATAGATATCTTCCTTTTTACTTCCTTATATTTCTTATTTTTTTAATATATATCAAAATAAATTATACCATAAAGTTGTAATAATAAATAGCAAAATGTAAAATAAAATTGAATGTTAGTAATAAAATAGTAAAACATATAATTTTTTGAGATATTTTTTAAAAAAGAAATAACTTTTCTTTCATTTTTTTACACAATAAACAAAAAGTGTCTTAAAAACAAAAAAAATATTTAATCTAATTACATAGACGTAATTAGATTAAATACTTTTTAAATACTTTTTAAATAATATTAATATTTTTTTATTACATAATATTTGTAATAGCATCATAAGAATCATTTGCTTTATTAATTACTTTTCTTTTTGCCTTTTTTATCATTCTTTTTGTATTTCTATCCATCTCAGGATAAATAGTAACACCAATTATCATACCCATAATCACACCAGTAAACAATGTACAAATACACTTTTTCATTAAGCATCACCTCTTAATAATTTCTATAATCATATTTTTAACTATTTTTATTAAATTATTTATTAGAATCTAATTTATTTAATAAAAATTTAATTAAATTATTTTTCTGATTATGTGACAAATTATTAATTAAGTTTAATGAACTATTTTTATCTTCATTATATAGTTTTATTATTTTTGAGTATATTGTATCATCTGTCGCCTTTTGACATCTATTGTCTAAAACCTGAATAGAACCTTCAAAACCTGGTGCAACCTTTAGCAATAGATCCTTTATACTTTTATCATTCACCTTAATAATGTTATTTTTCAAAAATTTTGCCACTACCTTATCTGAATCTATATTAAGGTTCATTTTACATACTTCATCTGCAAGTTCATTATAAAAATCTCCTGTATGACTATCTACTTTTACAAATATAATTTCAATTCCTTGTTTCATAAATGATTGCATTTTTTTATAATAATCTTTAGATGACTCTTCTTTTCGTTCCCATTCACCTGTTGCATGATTACAAATCCCCATATAATCATGAAAGATAACCACTTTTTCATAATTATTATCTAAAGAATATTGAACAGCTCTTATAGCTGCCTTTAACTCACCTGATATTTGCCTATTAGAATTTTTTCCATCACATTCAAATGAATTACCTTCAATATAAACTATAGTATCCTGTAATACAGCTACTAATCCGTAAGAATATTTGTTAGAATTTACATTGTAACTTCCATCTACATATATATGAAGGCAATCTTTTGGATATGAATTATCTGATTTTTTTAATGAAGTTTTTTTACCAAAATATTCTTCAGCTTCTTTTTTAGTTTTGAAGCTCTTATATTTTGCCCCTTTAATGCCCTTAACATACTTTAAACATTCATCCCAAGAATTTACCATTATATTTTGTACTTTTTTCTTTGTTAAAGGATCATTTCCTTCTTTAATTGCATATATCTTGCCAGCCATTAACCTTCTCCTTATAATTTTGTAAGTTCAACTACTGCATCGTATAATTTATCAACATTACTTGAATTTGTATAACTATTCAAAAATTCTACTGCTTTCTTTAAAACTACAACTAAATCATTTTTTCCTGCCCAATTTTCAGCAATTATATTAATTGGAACTTCATTTATAATTCTATTAAGTGCAAAAAATAATACAGCTACATCGTCTATTTTTCCAATAAACGGTATAAATTCAGGAATAATGTCTATAGGAAATATAATATAAGCCACTGCCGCTGATATTTCAAGCTTTGTTTTGATTTTAACTCTTTCGTCTTTTAAAAGCCTATATATAAGTGCTACAATATCAGGTACAATCAAAACATACTCATGTAAAACATTTAATTTTCCATCAAATTTTTTTTCTAGTTTTTTTCTACCTTTAGTATACTTATCCTCTACTTTTTTTACTGGAAGAATAAGTTCATCATCATCTTCTTCTTTTTCTACTTCAGAAGTTTTTTCCTTAACTAGATCACCAGCAAGTGATATTTCAATATTTGATACTTCAATATTAATTTTATTTCCTTTAATATATATTTCATCAATATTTAAATTAATAAATGGAATCGTATTAATTATTGCATTTGTATCTATCTCAATAGAATCCTTATATACATCTGTATTTATACCAATTTCTTGCA
Organism: Clostridiales bacterium; assembly: GCA_012519155.1. Lineage (GTDB taxonomy): Bacteria > Bacillota > Clostridia > Clostridiales > Clostridiaceae > Clostridium. Next base: position 11,690 of record JAAYQS010000096.1, on the reverse strand, counting down.
ACTTTTTATTAATATATTTAAGAGCTAAACTTCTTACGGGTCTAAAAAATCCAAAGCCAGATATTTTACATTTAGAAAATTTACCTTTTATTATTCCATTTTTTATACTTAATATCTCTATAGAGACTTCAAAAGATATACTAAATTTTGATGTATATTTTCCATATACATCAATGGAATTATCTAAAATAATATTTTCAATTTCTAGCCCCTCAACTTTTACAAATTCATTAATAATACTTATTAAATCATCACTACTTAATTGTGTCTGTACTCCAGATATATTCATTAGCCTATTTATATTTACTCCTTTCCAAATACAATATATTACTTTTTAACTTTTCTTGGATTACATCCTTTCCTCTTATATACCTCGAATAATTTATCTTTAGTTTCCTTAGAAACGTTATCACTTTTATCTATCATTTTAAATGTTGAAATTAATGCGTTCCACATTTTACCATAGTTAAATAAAGGGCCAAACATAAACCAAACCATAAACGTTTGCACTGTTCTTTCGTTAGTATCCTTTTGAACCTTTTTTAAAAGTCTTGTAATATTAAAGTTATATAATATTGCAATTGGTATTAAAATAATAGGTAAAATAATAGCAAGACCTAAAAAGCAAACTAAAATTGTATTAACTATATTCAAAAAAATCCTCCTTAATGCAAATTAAACACTGTATAAACCATACTCTATTTGTATTATAACTAAAGACAGGTTTTTTATCAAATCAATTGTAGAACCTTCTCTTCTTTTATCTTGTGATTTTACTATTTGAACTTTAGGTCTGAGAGGATAATTAGGTGGCGTATATTTTACAATTCCAATTTCATTACTGCTAAGCCTTACAAGGGTTCCTCTTGGATAAGGAATAATAACATGAGAAAAAACATTTACAAGTTCGTAATCAAACATCTTACCACTTTGAGCCATTATGTATTCTATAGCATCATTTGCACAAATTCCCTTTGAATTTTCCGTATCAGAAGTTAACTCATCATAACAATTAGCAATTGCTATAATTTTTGAATTAATATTTATAAACTGACCTTTAATGCCTCTTGGATACCCAGAGCCATCATAATGTTCGTGATGTTCAAGGGCTGGAAGCATACTTTCCTCTGGAAGTATAAAATTATTTTTTAAATACTCATAGCCTTTTCTGCAGTGCTGCTTATATACTATTTTTTCCTCATCACTAAGTTTAAAATACTTTTTAGTTATTTCTTTAGGGATAAATGCTTTTCCTATATCATGTGTAAGGGCTCCTAATGCAATATTTCTAAGTTGCTCTCTATTAAATTTTAGAGATATTCCCATAACTATTGATATAACAGCTACATTAATAGTATGTTCATATGTATAATTATCCATACTTTTTATATCAACTAAGCTAGATAATACTTTATTATTTTTAAGTATTTCATCAAGTAACTCTTGTGCTACTTTAAATATTGCTGAAAAATATACTTTATTTTTTCTTTTCCAATAAGAAGCCGGTCCTAAATCTTTTTTAGTATATATCCTTTCGATACTAGAAAAAGTTTCTTTAATAACACTTGTAGATTTATTTCTAATTTCAGGTCTAATTATTTCTTCAATTTCTTCTTCTGTATAAAAATCATCTATGTACAATGAAAATATCTTAATTGCCATTATTTTTTCAATAATAGTCCTAGTAAGCTTAGTACCTTTTTGAAGAAGCACTCTTCCTTCTTCATCATATATAGTTTTGCCAAGGAAAGAATTTTCTCTTACACATTCTATTGGAACCAATCTCATAACATTTCACCCCATAACCCCATAAATATACGCTATATTACTTTAATTTTATATTATTTACAATGTTTTTACTATACTCTTCATAAATAATTAACATAAATTTATAAAAACCTCTAGCAAATTGCCAGAGGTTTTTATAAATATTACTTTTTAGCAGTAACACTATAATAAGTAATTTTACTATTTTTATTATCAACAATAATTCCATAAGAATAATCTGATTTAGAATTTGTGCTTTCTTGATCTGATGCATCTAAAATATATGTTGAGAAATCATTATTTATATTTCCTTCATCATTTAATCCAAGGGTATCATATACAATCTGCGGAATATATAACTTTTGTGAAACTTCCTCAAGTCCAATTTTTGATGAAGCTTTATATTTTGCACTTTGAATTTTTTCTTTAAATTCTTCTGTGTTAATTTCATTATTGCTTACTGAATAAGATAATATCATACCTGCATCGTCAGATCCTACTGTTCCCCATTCTTTAAATTCTTTATTATCTACATCATCTGGTATAGTACTTGGAAAATGTGCTATTTTTTTATTACTTGGATATTTTTCATATCTAATAACTTTTTCATAAGCATTGTAATCTGTAACATTAGTTACTTTATTAAGAGCCTTAAATGATACAATACTACTTCCAAAGAAAAATAGTGAAAATACAACAAGCCAAATATTTAAGAACTTATAATTTCCTGTAGTATCCTTGTATAATTTTAAAAACTTAAATAATGCAATTGCTAATGGAATTAATGCAAATATAATACTTATTACATAAGGTTTCTTGCATACATTAATATTATAATAAATAATATATATACTACAAGCCAAAATAACACCTGTAACAACAAGACCAGTAATTAACTTAAAATCATCCTCACTTTTCATACAAAACTCCCCTATTTACTTTATATAATTATTATACCATTTTCTCTGCCTTATGTAAATAATTGTAATATTAAATTTTATATAGTAAATATAAAAAGGTACTAATTGTTATTATGCTTTTTTCTTTTATAACTATATCCTAATAATGAACCAGTCATTGTTAATAGTAAAATAGCGGCTAAAATATTATTTTCATCAAATGTATCTCCTTGATTGTCATCCTTTTGATCATCGTTATCCTTAATACTATTTACTACTGTAAATTTATATTTATCACTATTTACACTTGAACCTGAACCATCCTTAATACTAACTGTAATACTATAAGATCCTTCAGTATCTGGAATCCAACTTAATGTATTTTTTGATTGATATTTTCCATCATATACAACTTTACTACCTTTTTTTATAGTAAATTTATACATATAATCTCCATCACCACCTAAAGCTGAAGCCTTAAATGTTCTCTTTTCATATACTTCTGTATTAGATTCATTATATTGTCAGAATCATTTACAGAATTAACAATATAATCTAATGAAGATGTAGCAGTTTTACCATTAGTTATTTTTACAGCTGTATCATAATCAAATTCATCATCATCATTTAATGAGAATATACCTTGTTCACCAGTACTATTACTATGTATCATAGCTACCTTATCAACTTTTGTTTCAAAATTAACTCTAACTCCCCAAAGATTTGAGCCTTTAATTGAAGCACCAGTTTTTGGGTCTGTAGAACTTGTTACACCTGAACCACCTCTAGATGGATCTACATTCATTAAAATCATTTGACAAAGGTCACCATTCCAAGGCTTACCATTATCTGATATTGGATAATTTTGATCTGGAGCTTCTACATCAGTAACATTTGTCATAATCCACATTAAATATATATTATTATCATCCCAAGCACCATATAGCTGATAAGTATCAACTGGTTTTTCATGCATTGAACCACCATATTCTGTTGCTCTGTAAGCTCTTGCATCATCATTTGCTGCACTTTGAGCTATAAGCATATCTGATGTAAAATCATCTATAGAATTATTTAAATTCTATAGTATATTTCAACTCTTCTGCTGCCTTTTTTATATTATCCTTACCTAAAATTGCAGATACAATAGCTATACCATCAATTCCAGTGCCCCTAAGTTCTAATACATTCTTTTCATTAATACCACCAATGGCTACCACTGGAATATTAACCTTTTCTTTTATTTCCCTTAATTCTTGTATTTTTAAAGAAGTAACATTATTTTTTGTAGAAGTATTAAAAACAGAACCACAACCTAAATAATCAGCCCCATCACTTTGAGCTTTTAAAGCTTCTTTAATATTATGAGCAGACACTCCTATGATTTTGTCACTTCCAAGAATTTTTCTTGCTACATTGCAAGGAATGTCTTCTTGTCCTAAATGAACTCCTGTTGCATCTACTGCCATAGCAATATCAATTCTATCATCTATAATAAGCGGAATATTATGCTTGTCTGTAATTTTCTTTACTTCCTTTGCAATATTAAAAAGTTCTAATGAATCAGAACTTTTTTCTCTTAACTGAACTAAAGTAACTCCACCTAAAATTGCTTCTTCAATAGCACTATTTAAATCCTTATTTTTTAAGCATTTTCTATCTGTCACTAAATATAATGATAAATCAATATTATTCTTCATATACTTGACCTCTTTCCATAATTTCAAAAGCTTTTAAATTAAAAGCGGCATCTATTATTTTTACCTTATATGTACCACTGCCTTCATTTTCTTTAAGCATATCTAATGCCTTTTCACCTATTATTCCCATAATCATAATTCCTGCTACTACAGATAAAAAGTAATCATCACAAGCCCCTAAAAAACCTCCAATAAGAGCTGAAGTCATGCATCCAGTTCCTGATACATAAGACATCATCTTATTTCCATTAGATATTCTTACAATTCTTTTTCCATCTGTTATATAATCTACCATGCCTGTCATAGCAACAATACACTTGTACTTTTTAGAAACAGTAATAATTATTTCTTTTGATTCATCTTCACTCATAGTTTCAAAAGAATCAACACCTTTGCTTTGAGTTTTTAAACCACACAAACATCTAATTTCTGATGCATTGCCTCTTATAGCTGTAATATTTAATTTTTTTAGCATTTTAATTGCAGCATTTTTTCTAAATCTAGATACATTTATACCAACAGGATCTAATATAATTGGAATCCCTACTTTATTTGCAATTTTCCCAGCTTCTATAATTGATTCTATTTTTTCATAAGAAATCATCCCAATATTAATTACAAGAGAAGAACACTGACACTCTATTTCTCCTACTTCGTCTATTGCATCTGCCATAATTGGTTTTGCCCCAATTGCAAGAAGAATATTTGCACAATCATTTATTGTTACATAATTTGATATGCAATGAACTAAGGGCTTTTCTTCTTTTAAGTGTGTAAGCATAGCCCCTACTTTTTTCTTAAGTTCATCCATATTTATACCCCTCCTTATTTTATGTCTAAAATACCACTCAAACACTTTTTATAGTATATATTTTCGATTATTTTGTCAAACAATACACAAAATGAGTTTTCTTTAAATATGTTAATTAACTCTTATTACTTTTTAAACAAACAAAAAAAGAGCGAAGCTCATAATTAAAATTAATCATTTTGCAAAACGCTCAATACTTCTAAATTATATAAAAAATGTATTAATAGTGTGATAATTATCAACATGTGTTAATTATCATATTCTTTAAAAACTAGTATTTTAAATACATTTGGCTAGGGTAGAGGGATTCGAACCCCCGATAATCAGAGTCAGAGTCTGACGCCTTACCGCTTGGCAATACCCCATTAATAAGACTTTTTTATTATACCACAAAATAACTTTATGTCTAGTATAAAATTACCATTTAAGTAAAAACAAAGGTTGCAAGCTTAACTTGCAACCTAAAACAGAAACTATCTTCTGTTGTTTTGTTGTTTTTTAGCTCTTCTACATTCAGGACATCTCTTTGGTTCGTTTTCAAAACCCTTTTCCTTGTAGAATTCTTGTTCACCAACTGTAAATACAAATTCCTTACCACAGTCAACACATACGATTGTCTTATCTTCCATATTACTATTCCTCCTGTTTAAAGACCATGTCGATTAATGAATCCTAAAACCGGAGAACATTATTATCTACTTAATCTTTAATATTATATAGTAGCTTTCAGCTACTTATTTATAATATCATATATCAAATGCCATTGCAATAATTACAAAGGATAATTTAATATTTTGTTCACAATGTTAGTCAGTTTTTTTACATTAGATTTTTTTCTATAATTAAGGCAGCTTCTCTAACAATTTCTATACACGGTCTTTTTTTATAATATTCCTTTGTCCTATCTTCAGGTCTTGCACTTTCCTCCATCTCATCTATGCCTAAGAGTTCCTTGCATATTATACTACCACCATTTGCTTCTTTAAATTCTTTTGCCAAATTTCTTACTATCTCATAATTTTTTGTCTTTGCCTCTATATCTTTAGGAGCATAATTTCCATTTTTAAGACTTGCAATAAATACAATTGCAGACATTGCACCACACACTTCTCTCATTCTGCCCATTCCAGCTCCAAATCCAGATACCATTTGCATAGCAAACTTTTTGTCTATATTAAATAAATCAGCATATGCTCCTACAACAGACTGGGAACAATTATATCCCTCTTTAAATAATCTAACTGCCTCATCGCTTCTTTTACTCATATTTTTTGCCTCCTGTAATAATTTTACCTTCTGTTAAAAAGATTATGAAAAATAGGACCATCCTTTTATACTTGGACAGTCCTCATTTTTATTAATAATCACTTTTTTGAAAACTTAATTAAGTCTAATAATTAAATTCATATTGCATTACTATATCATTATTATCTTTATCAAAATATGATGTTCTCATTATTACTTTAACAAAATCTTTTCCCTTTATTGTAACAATAGCATCAATATCACCTACTACAATAGTACCATCACTAAACTTACCTTCTATTTCATTAGGGACTTCTATTTCTTCCATTGTAAAATCAGTCCATGAAGATGTTTTTGAAATTATTTTTAATGAATTTGATTCTTCATTTGAAGGACTTTCTGTTCCATATCTTGCTCTTAATATGCTATTATAACCTTCACTAACATAACACTTTTCATTCATTTCAACGTAGCCATTGACTTCAGATTTATTTAAAAGATATGATTCTGGAACAATTATACTTACAGTTTGACCATTTATAAATGACAAATAGCCACCTGCTGAAACAATCTTACAATTATACGAAACTTCTGTTCCATAACCATAATTTCCAATACATTCTACTATTTCAACCTCAAAAAAATCTTTCTTAAAACATTCTTTTTCTGATACATAATCTTCAAAATGTGAACTAGTAATATCTGAAAATTTATCTTTTATTGTTCTATTTAATATTCCTTTCATTAAAATTGATGGAATATATAATATTTCTGAAACACCAAATTTAAAACATGTTGTAAGGATTTTTTTGCTTTTAACATTAAAATCTACAATCTTGCCATCATAAGCTTTATTAACACTTATCACATTTACATCTTTACTTAGTTCTCTAATCATTTTTAAATTCCTCCCAATATATCCTTCTACATAATCTATTTTAAATCATTATTTTATAAAGTAACCTTTCATTATTATATCATAAATTTTGTATTAATTTTAATTATAAACAAAAAATTAATAATTATGTATGTATTTCTTTATTTTTTTGTAAACATACAATAATATTATACAATTTATATATATAATCAAATTTGAATTATCAGAAGTTTCTGGTTCATCCTCTTCTCCATCTAAAGGGAAATATACAACTTTAACAATTGTTGTATTGTCATTTCCAAATTTATCAACAGTCCTAAATCTAAAATAATTATCGCCAGCATTTAATGTATATTCATAACTAAAATCATTAATTAAATCATTATCATTAAAACCAACCATTCCTGTTTGTGTATTAGTAATCATGTTACCATTTAAAAACACTTTATAATCACTTTTATTATCATGTACAGAACCTTTTAATATAAATTTTTTTCTATTAGTATAAAAATCTCCATCTATATTTGTAAAATCTATATCAAGATCAATAACAGGAGCTTCATTATCATAATAAAGTCTATATGCATATTCTTCTACAACATTGCCATATTCATCTTCTGCATATATTTTTACTTTATTAAGCCCTTCTATTAATTTTACTTTATGAGAAAAGGTAAAATCATCATTAACTAAAACATCTGTATCATTTATTTTTAATACTTTAGGAATTTTAGTTACATAGCCAATTACATTTATACATCCTTCACTGTCTACATTTCCAGCTGTACTTTGAGAATTTTCAATATTTACAAAACCCACATTAAGTTTATTTTTATCACTTACCTTTACAACTAGTAATTCCATAGTTTCAGAAGAATTATTAGCCTCATCTACAAGTTCCAAATTTAATTTATTTAATCCACTTTTTAAGGGTACTTCAATTTCTCCTTCTCCATTATCGTCTAAACTTTCAGATACTTCTTCACCTGTAAGATCGTTTTCTATTTTACAAACTAATTTAGATATGTCTTTTCCCTTAACATTTAATTTAAAAGTGTCATCTTCTGTTGCATAAACTTTTTTTGAAGCATCAGGCCATATACTTTCAATTACTGGATTCTCCCTATCTAAAGTTACATTGTAATCTTTATTAAATATTTCTTCATTATCCTTTGAATAAGCCTTTACATTTACAATATTATCTCCATCAGCTAATATAACAGTTTTTTCAAAAGTTCCATCACCTAATACAGCTTCCTCTTCATTTATTAAAATATTATAAACATCACTTCTCATATATCCTTTTATTTTAAATCTTCCAGCACCTACATTTAACACTAAATTTTGTTTAAGTTTAGAAAAGGATAATGCATCAACCATTTCAGGTTTGTCATCAGGTGTATCTGTAGAAATATCTATATCTTTATCTCCTTCTGCATTATAAGTATAATTAAATTCTGTTTCATTACCTGCATAATCTTTTATTATTAATGTTATTTTATTAATTTGTCCTTTATTTAAATTGATATATCCACTATAATTATGTCCATTATTTTCAATATTTTCAATTTCAGTTTTTGAATTATCATTATCATTTAAAAAATATTCAGCTTCACATTTTACTTTTGAAAACTCGTCTGTAGCACTCCAATTTAACTTATATAATATCTCCTCATCTTCTTTGATTCTATCAATATATACATTAGAAACAATAGGGGAAACAGTATCTACTTTTACAGGCATATCAATAACCTGTTCTTTTGCATTATCTGTATATCCTATAGTTTTAGCTCTTATATAATACTGGCCATCTTCTACCTTATCAAAAGAACCAGTAGACATATTATATTTTGTTCCATCCCAGTTATAATAATACTGAAGTTGCCTACTTTTGTTACCTGATGAATCATTGTAACTGTTTTTTACAACATTGTAATATATCATTTTATTACCTATAAAATTTTTGTCCTTATCAAGTACTTCAATTTCATAACATTTTGCATTTCTTAAAAAGTAATTATTTAGACTTACAGTATCCTGTAAACCATCATTATTAGGAGAAAAGGCTACAAGATTTGGATCCACTAATTCTTCTTTTTCATCTTCATCATAATACTTGCCATAATATTCAAACTTGCTACCACTTCTGCTTCCAAGACCTGTTTCTTTAAATATAGAATCATTATCATATATAGGTGAATCTAAAATAGTTTCACTACCATAATCTCCGTAAAAGGCTAAAAGAGGAATGCTTAAAGATGGTACATTTGTATCCAAACTAGCAAGTTTTATATACCCTTCGACAAAATTATTTTCATCAAAACTATTTGGAAGTGTAATAGTCCCTTTAACAATAACTTCAGAATTTCCAGAAACATTAATATATTCAGTATCAAAGGTAATTTTTGCATTTTCAATTTCAACTTCTTCTATTTTTTTATTACTTAAAACAATTTCACTATATAATTTTATATCATTATTTATTTTATAAGATGTTGCATCATTTCCATAATTTTTAACTATCATAGAAAATGAAGTTTCCTTACCTATATTTTTTAGTGCAAGAGAGGCTTTGCCCCTATTATCTGTTACCAAAACATTATTATTTATTGCATTTTTAATATTTATAGCACCTGCTCCTTGCCACCTTGGTGAATATGGCTCATCACCATCATAAAGTACATCCGCTGTATTCATAACCATATTTTTTACAAATTCAGTTTTTTTAGTTATATCTATATTAGGGAATTTATTATTAACTGCTTCATATATTAATGCTTCTGACCCTGAAACATATGGAGCTGCCATAGAAGTACCACTTAATATAGCATATTCATTATCATTTGCAGTAGAACGTACATTTTCACCTAGTGCAGTAATTTCAGGTTTTAATTCTAAATTAGTACTTGGACCCCATGATGAAAAATTAGACATAGTATAAAACATATCCATAGATGCAACTGTAAAAGTTACATCTGTGGAATTATCAACAATTGATGTATCTTTAATTCCAGAATAATTGGATGGATATTTTTTTGTGCTTTTTGTTGTGGAAACTTGAGAATTACCAGCAGAATTAACACAAAGTATGCCATTTTCTGAAGCTTTTTCTACAGCTTTTTTATATAAATTATCATCACCCTTTACTGAAGCATCTGATCCATAGCTCATATTAATAATATCAGCTTTCAATTTAACAGAATCTTCAATAGCAAGTAAAAGATCTTCACTATAAAAACCTCCTCCATAACTACTTTTTACTTTCATAGCTAAAATTTGAGCATTTGGTGCAACTCCAGAAAAATCTTCTCCATTTGCAGCAGCAATGCCAGTAACATGCATACCATGAATTTCTGAAGAATTATACAAATTTAAATCACCATCTGCATAATTATATGCAAATGGAATCTTGTCACTTACATATTTTCCTCTACCAATTTCATTTATTATTGAGTTAGTTTTTTCCTTTGTTATTTTTAAATTATCAGAAGATATATTTTGCAAATTTTCATTATTTATATCTATACCAGTATCAATTATTGAAATAACAACACCCTTACCTGTACATTCATATTTTAAAGCTTCATTATTTATTTCACTTATTAAATTAGATTTTTCACAAACTGACTCATGCATTTCATAAGAAATATATGCATCCTTAACTCCAGATATATTTTTAATTTTTTCTATATCATTACTACTACCGTATATAGAAAATCCATTAACAAGATATGCAAATTGCTTTATTATTTTGTTTTTTGTTATATTTTCTGCTTTGCATATAATATCTTTTTGATTGTTCTTTACTTCACTTTCTATATCTTTTGCCTTATCTGAATTACTTAAAATATCTATAGCAGCTTTATCTTCAAGTTCTACTATTATTCTTACTTTTGATTTTTCATTATTTTCATAAATCTTAGAAAAGGCATGTCCTTTAATTAAAAAACATAATAAAAATAATAATATAATCGAAATATTTATTACTTTCTTATTTTTTATTTTCAAATTTTTCCCCCCAGATAACTTAAAAGTATTTGTATACAATTACATTATATTGATTATAAGGTAATATATCAATAATTTATTATATATAAAAAGTGCTGAAAAAAATGAAAAATCATTTTTTTCAGCACCTAATTTATTACTTAACATTTTTTAGTTTAATAAAATTTTAAACTTGTTAATTATTACCTTTCTTCTTTTTACTTAATCCTAATAGTGATGTTCCTAAAATACCAGTTAATAAAAATGCAATTAAACCATTATTATCTCCTGAACTTGGACTATCAGGTTCATCAGTATTTTCACCAGAAACTTTTATTTCTATAGGCTCGTCAATTTTTACTACTATACCATCAGAATCTTTAACATATACATAAATATCATAT
>JAAYQS010000095.1 GCA_012519155.1 Clostridiales bacterium | reverse complement strand
AATTTTAAATGGTAGTAATGGAAGAATACTATATTCTAACAAACATTTTAATTCTATGATAAATAAAAGTACAAAAGATATAGTTAATAAAAAAATAAGCAATTTAATTGATTTTGAAAATGAAGAATTTTTTTCTTTTATTATTAGTTGCTTTTGCTCAAGTTGATTATTTTTTTCTTCTACTTTTTTATTTAAATTTGTTAATAGCTTTGTGTTTTCATATATTTCATTAAACATAAACATATAAGGATTGTTTAAAACCTTACGTAAAATACAATAGCAGTTTATTACAAAGTTAGAAAAAAAGAAGATTCCAATAATAAAAATAAAAATACTTTTATAAGAGCTGTTGTGGTTAAAACAATATATTATTGTATCAACTGCAATAATAAGAATATTAAATAAACCTGCCTTAAAAAAATTAATTTCATTCTTACTATTTTTGCTTTTTTTTATTATTTGGAATTTGTCAAACAAATAAAAACCATATATACATAATATTATAGTTGAAAGTGCAATAAGCGCAGCTCCTTCATAGTCATAATTAAAACTAGTTATTGTAATTCCAAAAATAAAGGCCACAATTCCTAGCATAACAGCAATATTAAAATGAGTTTTTCTACCTGAAAAATATTTAGCTAAAGAACAATATGCTATTGCTGATACATAGTTAACAATACTATCACCTATAATTCTGTTATAATTTAATATATTATGTATTGAACCATTTCTATCTGCAAACATCATACTTCTTATGTTTTCTGCTGCTATAAACGTATACATAATAATAATATACTTAAAGAATTCTCCACCATTTTCAGTATATATGGATTTAGTTATTAACAAAATAGAAAAACTTCCAATTATAAATATAATTCTTATAAATATAGAAGAAAAACCATAGCTCCCTCTAAAAAATATTGTTGCACAAATAAAACTTATTACACTTATTAAAATTACAATTTTGTATATTTTTTCATTAACATACATTATATTTTGCTTGCTACTTTCTTTTTCCATATGTCCCCCTATACGTTACTACTAACATACTACATAATTGCATAAAATAAACATATTATAATTTTACCAAAAAAACTCCTTATAATAAACAATTACAAATTAAATTATTTATATAAGGAATTTTTTCAACAAATTAATTATATAGCTTACAGTATATTTTGTAATAAGTATTAACTCTATTTAAATATTCACTAGTTTCTTTGTATGGAATATACTGCAAACTCTTTCCATCGCTAGAATATTCTTTATTTGAAAGCCATTCATTTACATTGCCTCTTCCTGCATTGTAAGCCACTATAACTAAATCAATATTATTAAATTCTTTTTGTAAATCATTAATATACCAACAACCCATTTTTATATTATATTCTTCGTCATACATTTTTTCTTTTGAGTAATCTGTAATATTCATTTGTTTTGCAATCCACTTTCCAGTTTCATCTGTAATCTGCATTAATCCATAGGCATCCTTATGAGATTTAGCTGATGTATTAAACTTACTTTCAGCCTTAATTATAGATAACACAAATTTTGGATCAATATCATATTCCTTGGAATATTCTTCTATTATTGCTTCATGTTTATATGGAAACACATACTGCTTCAATATATATTTACTATTTACTGCAACAATAACTATAATTATTGCTAAAATACCTGCCAAGTATTTAAATACCTTGATCATATATCCTTTCTTTTATATAGCTTTAAAAAATTTAATCATATCCTGTACTTGATTTTTTACATTTTCCAAATCACTATTATTGTCAATAATAATATCTGCAAATTCCTTTTTTTCTTCCATAGGCATTTGAGCATTTATTCTACTTATTATATCATTATTTGAAAGTTTATCTCTTGCTCTTACTCTGCTTATTACAATACTGTTTTTAGCTGTAACAAGTACTACATAATCCATTTTCTTATGTATATTATTTTCAATAAGTGTAGGTGCATCTAAAACTACTAATTTTTCTCCATTTTCTTCATATCTTTTAAATGCTTCTTCAATTTCCTTAATAATGTATGGCATTATTATTTGTTCATATTTTATCCTAAGTTTAGGAAATCTAAAAATATGGTTTCCAAATTCTTTTCTTTTAAATTCTCCTCTCCAATCAAAATACCCTTGCCCAAATTCATCCTTTATCTTTTCAAGAATTTCAGGATATATTATTAAAACTTGCTTTGCTACTAAATCAGCATCAATAACTTTAAATCCATTACTAATAAGTATACTAGACACAGTGCTTTTTCCACTGCCAATACCACCTGTAAGTCCTATTTTTATCATTTTATTTCACCTCATACCAAGTGCTACCCATATTCATATCAACTTCTAATTTTACCTTAAGCTTTGCTGCATCCATCATTTCTTCTTCTACTATATTTTTAACTTTATCTATCTCATCTTTTTTTACATTTAATATAAGTTCATCATGAACTTGCAAAATAAGCTTTGATTTTAATTTTTCTTTATTTAATCTATTATAAACATTTATCATAGCTATTTTTATTATATCTGCAGCACTACCTTGTATTGGAGCATTCTTTGCAAGTCGTTCTCCAAGAGCCTTAACTATTTTATTTGATGATTTTATTTCTGGGATAAACCTTCTTCTATTTAAAATTGTTTCCACATATCCATTTTGTTCTGCAAATTTAACAACATCATCTAAATATTTTTTTATTTCTGGATATCTTTGTAAATAAATATTTATATACATTTCAGCTTCTTTTTTGGTTATTTTTAAATCCTGTGACAAAGAAAACGCACCCATGCCATATACAATTCCAAAATTTACGGCCTTAGCTCTGCTTCTCATTAATTTTGTAACAGAATCTATATCTACATTAAATACTTCAGAAGCTGTTTTTGTATGAATATCACTATGATGTTTAAATGAATCTATCATATTTTTATCATTTGCAATATGAGCAAGAACTCTAAGTTCAATTTGAGAGTAATCACAAGATAATATCATATCACCTTTTTCTTCTGGAATAAATACTTTTCTTATTTCTCTTCCCATTTCATATTTTATAGGAATGTTTTGAAGGTTAGGATCAGTACTTGATAATCTTCCTGTAGTAGTAACTGTCTGATTAAATGTTGAATGTATTTTGTTATCACCATCAATTACTGACTGCAAACCTTCCACATATGTTGAATTAAGCTTTGTTATTTGCCTATAATATATTATTTTTTCAATAATTTCATGCTTACCTTTTAATTTTTCAAGAACATCTGCATTTGTTGAATATCCTGTTTTTGTTTTCTTAATTACAGGAAGGTCTAATTTTTCAAAAAGGATTTTTCCAAGCTGTTTAGGCGAATTTATATTAAATTCTTCTTCTGCCATACTATATATTTCATTTTGAGTTTTTTGTATTTCAATGGTGAATTTACTTTGAAGTTCTTTTAATGTTTCACTATCTACTCTAAATCCTTCAGTCTCCATGGATGATAAAACATATATTAGTGGCATTTCCACCTCATAAAATAACTTTTCCATTTTTTCTTCTTTTATTTTAGACTTTGTTATTTCATATATTTGTTTCATAAAATAAGCAGTTTTATTAAGTAAATCTTCAGTAATATTTACATTTAAATATTCTTTTATTATATGGTCAAGGTTATATTCACTTTTAGAACTGTCTAATATATATGCAGCTATTGCAGTATCATAATTAAAGGACTTAATTAAAATGTTATTTTTGTGTAATATATTGAGTAATGATTTTCCATCATGGATAATTTTTATTTTATTTTCATCTTCAAAAAAGTTTTTTAATTCTAAAACAGCTTTTTCATTATCTTCATTACTTATTTTTTGAAAGTCTACATTATATACTTTT
>JAAYQS010000094.1 GCA_012519155.1 Clostridiales bacterium | reverse complement strand
TTAAGAGTATAGGTATATAATATATAATTACTATATATACAAAAAATGGGGTGATAACTTTGGAGTTTAATTTATTTCTTTGTGCAATAGTAATATTAAGTTGTATACTTGCTAATAAGTTTTCATATAAATTTGGAGTACCTTCATTAGTATTATTTATGATAATAGGTATGATATTTGGAGCAGATGGAATATTTAAGATAAATTATGATAATTATGATATTACAGAAAAAGTTTGTTCAATAGCACTTATATTTATAATGTTTTATAGTGGATTTTGTACTAAGTGGAAAGTGGCAAAAAGTGTTGCTAAAGAATCAATACTTTTATCTACTTTAGGTGTTTTTGGTACTGCATTTCTTGTATTCTTATTTTGCCATTATGTTTTATCTTTTAGCTATATAGAATCATTTTTAATAGGAGCAGTATTAAGTCCTACCGATGCAGCATCTGTATTTTCTATACTTAGATCAAAAAAATTGAACTTAAAAGATAACACAGCATCCATTTTAGAACTTGAAAGTGGAAGTAATGATCCTATAGCTTATATGCTTGTGATAATTGGATTAAGTTTTTTAAACAATGATAGTAATATTTCTATTTTACCTTTAATATTTAAGCAGATTTTCTTTGGTATATTAATAGGAATAGTAATTGCCATAATGAGCATTTATGTAATGAAAAGGGTAAAAAGAATTAATGATGAATTAGATAGTATATTTGTTATAGCTATAGCATTAATGTCTTTTGCTTTGTCTGTGATGATAGATGGAAATGGATATTTAAGCGTTTATATTACAGGAATATTGCTAGGAAACAGTTCTATAGGTAATAAGATAAATTTAGTTCATTTTTTTGACGGAATTACAGGCTTATCTCAGATATTAATATTTTTCTTGTTAGGATTACTTGCAAATCCTCATGAGATACCAGGAATTTTTTTAATAGGAGTTTTTATTTGTATATTTTTAACATTAATAGCAAGACCAGCAGTAGTATTTGTTATATTAAAAATATTTAAATGTAGTAATGATAAATGTATGCTTGTATCGTGGTCTGGACTTAGAGGTGCATCATCTATTGTTTTTTCAATTATGATAATAGCAAGTAATACATCTATTCAAAACAATATATATCATATAGTTTTGTTAGTTGCATTTATGTCAGTTCTAATTCAAGGATCTCTTTTATCATTGGTTGCTTCTAAATTGAATATGGTGGATGAAAAATTTGATATTAGAAAAACATTTAACGACTATCAAGAAGAATCAGATATGACATTAATGAGGGTGTTTATTCCTAATGGACATCATTGGCAAAATAAAACTTTACAAGAAATACAATTACCAAAAGATTCATTAGCTTTGATGATAAAGAGAAACGATGAAACCATAATGCCAAAGGGAGATACTGAAATTTTAGCAGGTGATAGTGTTATTCTTAGTATACCTAAGTATTATGATGAGGATGAAATAAAACTCAAGGAAATTGTTATTGATAAAAATCATAAATGGTGTAATAAATGCATATCAAATTTATCTTTATCTGATGATATACTTATTGCAATGATAAAGAGAGGCGATGAAAATATTATCCCAAGAGGTAGAAGTAAGATAAAAGAAAATGATATAGTGGTTATTTATAATAGCAATAAAAAAGTTGCAAGCTAAGTTTTATATTAGCTGCAACTTTTTATATAAATATATATTAATTTGCTAATAATGTATATGCGCCTAAAGCAATAAAAGTTAAAAGAGCAGTTACAGCAAAAATCATATTAAACATCTCCTTTCTAAAAATTCCTTTTGTCTTTTCTTATCTTATGATAATAGTATATATTGAAAAAAATTATTCCTAAATATTATTTAAGTAATAGTTTAATTTAATTATGATTTCTTTTACTTTAAATTTAGTTTAAAATAAGGTAATGAATTCCATGAGCTTTACATGTAATTAAGATTTTTTAGCAAAACAAAAAGATGCAGATAATGAGGAGAATCTGCATCTTTTCTTAGGGGATAAATAAAATATGAGAAACATTTTTTAAATATTTACTAGGGGGAGTAAGTATTTAAATGTATTTTTGTTTCTGTCTATGATTATATTATTAAACAGTTTGCTTAAATCTACCTTAAAATATATATTAGATTTAAAAAAAAGTGAAAGTATATAAAAAATAGAAAAATTAGCACTCACCACTTGACAGTGCTAACAAAGAGTGCTATAATATAGTTAAGAACAAAGGAAGGGAACAATAAAAAGGATAGAAAATCCTGTGAAGTTCTTGAAACATCCCTGTTCCAAAAAACAAGGTAAACAATATATGTTTATGAAAAGGAGAGATGACTTATGTTAATGCCTAGTATTTTTGGAGAAAATTTGTTTGATGATTTCTTTAATGATTTCCCATTCTACGAAGATAAAGATATGAAGAATGTAGAAAAGAAATTATATGGAAAGAAAGCTAATAGAATTATGAAAACTGATATTAAAGAAAAAGAAGATGGCTATGAAATAGAGATGGATCTACCAGGATTCACAAAAGAAGAAATTAAGGCTAGTCTTGAAAATGGATATTTAACTATCAGTGCAGCAAAAGGTCTAGATAAGGACGAAAAAGAAAAGGATAGTGGTCATTATATTAGAAAGGAACGTTATACAGGAGCATGTGAAAGAAGCTTTTATGTAGGAGATGCCTTAAAAGAAGAAGATATTAAAGGTGAATTTAAACATGGTATCTTGAAATTATTTGTTCCTAAGAAAGAAGCAAAACCAGAAGTAGAAAATAAGAAATATATTGCCATTGAAGGATAATGACATATAAGTAAAAAAGAAAAGAGGCGATAAATATGTCAGATAAAAATCCAAAGCATCCTTTAAAGAAAAAACAAGCAAAGGCAAAAGCTAAAAAGAAAAATATTTATGAATAATATACAAATAAAAAAATTGCGAACTCAGCATTTAAGCTAGTTCGCAATTTTTTTTATATTAAAATTCTGATTGACCTGTTGTTCTTGGGAATGGAAGAACGTCTCTTATGTTAGACATACCAGTTATATACATAATAAGTCTTTCAAAACCAAGACCAAATCCAGCATGTTTTGTTTCTCCGTATTTTCTAAGTTCTAGATACCACCAATAATCCTCTTCTTTAAGTCCAAGTTCAGCCATTCTTTTCTTTAATACATCAAGTCTCTCTTCTCTTTGGCTTCCTCCAATAATCTCTCCTATTCCTGGAACTAAACAGTCTGCTGCAGCAACAGTTTTATTGTCATCATTTATTCTCATGTAGAATGCTTTAATATCCTTTGGATAGTCAGTAACAAATACTGGCTTTTTAAAGTGTTCTTCAGTTAAGTATCTTTCGTGTTCAGTTTGAAGGTCTATACCCCATTCAACTGGATAGTCAAAATCTTTTTTAGCTTTCTTTAATATTTCAACAGCTTCTGTATAAGTAACTCTTCCAAAATCTGAAGATACAACATGATTTAGTCTGTCAAGTAAGCCCTTATCAACAAATTTATTGAAAAATTCCATTTCTTCTGGGCATTCATTCATAACGTATTTTATAACATACTTTAACATTGCTTCTGCAAGATCCATATCATCTGCAAGGTCTGCAAATGCAATTTCAGGTTCAACCATCCAGAATTCAGCAGCATGTCTAGCTGTATTTGAATTTTCTGCTCTAAATGTTGGACCAAATGTGTATACATTTCTAAAAGCTAATGCAAAACATTCAGCATTTAATTGACCTGATACAGTAAGATTTGTTTCCTTACCAAAGAAATCTTGTTTGTAATCAATATTTCCATCTTCTGTAGTTGGGGCATTATTAAGAGGTAAAGTTGTTACTTGGAACATTTCACCTGCACCTTCACAGTCACTTCCTGTAAGTATTGGAGTATTTGTATATACAAAACCTTGATCTTGGAAGAACTTATGTATAGCATAAGCAGCTACTGAACGAACTCTAAATGTAGCGGAAAAAGCATTACTTCTAGGTCTTAAATGAGCTATGGTTCTTAAGTATTCAAAAGTATGTCTTTTCTTTTGAAGAGGATAATCAGAATCTGAATTTCCTTCTAATATAACTTCTTTTGCTTGAATTTCAAAGGGTTGTTTAGCTTCTGGTGTTTCAACTAAAGTACCTATTACAGTTATAGATGAACTTATAGCAAGTTTTGATATTTCTTTAAAATTTGAAAGTTCATTACCAAATACAACTTGAATGTTTTTAAAGAAAGAACCATCATTAACTTCAATAAAACCAAATGCATTAGAAGCTCTTAAAGTTCTTACCCAACCAGATATTCTTACTTCTTTTGATACATATTTTTCTGTTTCTCTAAATATAGATTTTACTAATATAGATTTTTCCATTAATTTACCTCCATTTACAGATATAAAATTTATTACTTAAATAAAAAATCATTCATCTTATAAAAAGGACGAATGATATATATTCGCGGTACCACCTAATTTGCTAAAAAGCCACTTAAACAGGCATTTATTAAATGCCCTATAACTTAACGCGTCAATTACGTCTAAGCCTACTAATTAAAAGATTAACTTTCGGTTAGAAACTCAAAGATGTTTTTCAGAATAGACTTTGTATAAGGCTTACACCATCCCTTATTCGCTAAGACGTAGTTCTAAACTTACTCTTCTTATCATAGTTTATAAAATATAACATTAATTCGATTTTACAATACTTTTAGCGCAAATGCAACTGTTTCATCATATACTAATACATATATTTTTTTGGGAGGATTAAATGAAAGGTCAAAAAATTTTAAATAAGAAATTACAAAAAGTAAACATATTGAAAGGCAGGCTTGTATCAAGGGATGAGAATACTAGTAAAGAAGATATTGTAGAAGACATTAAGGAAGCAGTAGAAGATATAGAATTAGTATTAGAAGATATTAACGAAGAAGATAATGAAGAAGGTGATATGAAAGATTGATATAAGAAGGCATCCAAAGTGTTTTGGATGCCATATTTTTAAAAGTGAAAAAAGCACTTACAAAATCAAGTATAAGTATAGGTGTACTTGAAGAACTTTTACTAAAGAATACACATACAGCTAATATACTAAATATAAGTGATATTAAAGAAAGGATTGTTATACATAGAATTTTGCCCATTATTGTTAACATAAGAATTGTTGTACATTTTAATATTCCTGACCTTCTTCAAAGCTTCTTATAAGTGAAGATGGAAAATTTAACATTTCCATATCCTTAATTATTTTTTTGACTTCATAGGAAACTTGCCTTATTTGAGGAGTTACTTTTCCTAAAGGATCAATGTCTAATAAACAGTAAGTAGAATTAGGAGATCCTATTTTTGGTTTGCCTACACTTCCACAATTTATAAATAATTTATTCCCAAATTGTTTTACAGCAGGTATATGGGTGTGTGCACAAATTAAAATATCTTCTTTTAAATCAGCCATAACTTGTTTTGTGTTTTCTTCATTTTCAAATAAGTATTCATTTATTTTATTTGGACTGCCATGTACAAATTTTATACTTTTTTTATTAAAATTTAATGTTAAATTTTCTGGAAGACCATTTAAATAATATTTATTAGCTGCTCTAAGTTCAGCTACAGTCCATGGAAGAGTAAATGAATTTATATCTGTTTGTCTTATATAAGAAAAATCATTATCTACTACAGAAGCATCATAATTTCCTTTTAAACATAATACATTTTTTCTTTTTATATATGAAATTGTTTCATTAGGATGAGGCCCATAACCTACTAAATCTCCTAAACATACAATTAAATCTGCTTTTTGGTCATCAATGTCATCAAAAACATTCATTAAAGCATAAACATTGCTATGAATATCTGAAATGATTGCTATTTTCATAAGTATACACCACCATTTTGTTAAATATTTATATAATTTTGTAAAAAAGAAAGGTATGTTTAAAAGAAAAACATACCTTTTAAGCTATTTTTGTAGAAGTTTTTCTCCAACTAATACAACATCACCAGCACCAACAGTTAATACAACATCACCTGTTTGGATTTTTGATTTTAAGTAATTACAAGCTTCATCGTGTGAATGTACATTTGTACATTTATATCCTTTATTTCTTATTGCATCTCCAAGTTCATCAGAAGATACAAGACCTGTGTCTTTTTCTCTTACAGCATATATATCCATTAGTATAAGTTCATCGCAATCTTTAAAGGCTTCACTAAATTCAGTAAATAATGCTTTTGTTCTTGTATAAGTATGTGGTTGGAATACACAGTATACTTTTTTATGTGGAATTTTTGAAGCAGTACTTAAAGTTGCTTTAATTTCAGTTGGATGATGTGCATAATCATCTATTACTGTAATTCCATTTATTTCGCCCTTGTATTCAAATCTTTTGTGAGCACCCTTACATTTTTTAAGACCATTTATAATCTTATCATTTGGAACATTGAATATTAAAGCTACTGCAATTGCTGCTAATGCATTTAAAATATTATGCTTTCCAGGGTTATTTAATGTTATGTTAAATAATTTTGTGCCTTTTTCACAAACAGTAAATGTTGCACAACCTTTATTATTGTAAGAAATGTCTGTTGCTGTTAAATCTTCGTTAGTAAAACCATAACTTATAGTATTACATGAAGCTTCGTCTAGTATTTTTTTTACTCTTTTATCTTCTCCATAACCTACTAGGTATCCATCATTTGGAACAAGTTTTGAAAATTTAGTAAAAGTATCATTTATATCATTAATATCCTTGTAATAATCTAGATGATCAGCATCTATATTAAGTATTACTCCAACATATGGGAAGAATTTTAAAAATGAGGCCTTGTATTCACATGCTTCAGTGATAAAGTAATCACTTTTTCCAATTCTATAATTACCACCTATTAAATCAAGTTCTCCACCAACAAGTATAGTAGGATCAAGATTACCTTCTAGTGTTATGCTAGAAAGCATAGATGTACATGTTGTTTTACCATGAGTTCCAGATATAGCTACATTATATTTATGACCTTTCATTATAGAACCTAAAAATTCTGCTCTATCCATAAGAATTAGATTCTTTTTTTTGGCTTCTAAAATTTCAGGATTATCTGAAGGAATTGCTGCAGTATAAACTACTAAATCTACATCTTTTAAATTTTCAGCACTATGTCCTATGTAAATTTCAGCACCCTTGCTTCTTAAAGTTTCTATTATTTTTGATTCTTTGAAATCTGATCCTGATACTTTGTATCCGTTATTTAAAAGTACAGCAGCAAGACCACTCATACTTATTCCACCAATACCAATAAAATGTATTTTCATGTGTTTATCTTTTAAAAAATCAAATGACAAGCTAAACAACCCCTTTTTATTTTAATAATATACATACCTATAATTATATACATTTTTTTAAAAATGAACATAGAATATAGGAAAAAAACATTGAATAATTGTTTATTTATTTCTAAGAATATATAATAAATAATGAACGTTAAAAGCTAAATAGTTATTTAATGTTTGTCAAATATTAAAAGTAGGTGAAATAAATGAATAAGTTAACTAGGAATAGCAGAATAGTTGCTATAACTAAAATACTTATGGAAAATCCAAATAAGATAATGGGGCTTAATTATTTTTCCAATTTGCTAAATGCAGCTAAATCTACAATTAGTGAAGATTTAATTATTATAAGAGCATCTTTAGATAGGTTAAGAATGGGTAAAATAGAAACTATAACAGGAGCTGCTGGGGGAGTTAAATATGTCCCAGTTATAGATAAAGACAAGAGCTTAGAATTTGCAAAAGAACTTTGCAATACATTAAGTGATGGTTCAAGAATCATTGCCGGAAATTATATATATATGACAGACATTATGTATAGTCCTTCTATAATAAACAAGGCTGGAATTATTCTTTCTTCATATTTTAAGGATATAGATGTAGATTATGTTATTACAGTTGAAACTAAAGGCATCCCTCTTGCATACGAAGTGGCAAAAAACCTAGGAGTTGAACTTGTAATTGCAAGAAGATCTGCAATGGTAACGGAAGGTTCTACAGTTACTATTAATTATGTATCTGGTACAAATGGAAGACTGCAACAAATGTCTTTGGCTAAAAAGTCTATGAAACCTAAAACAAAAAGTATTTTTATAGATGACTTTTTAAAAGGTGGGGGAACAGCTCAAGGTATAAAAGAACTTCTTATGGAGTTCGATTGTGAACTTGTTGGAATTGGAGTTTTAGTTGAAAGTAATGAAGTACATGAAAAACTTATAGATGAATATATTTCCATTATAGAAGTTAATTCTGTAAAATATGAAACATTAAGCAAAAAATGTGAAATTAAAATGCATCCTTCAAAGTACTTTAATTAACTTATTAAAAATACAAAAAAGATAAAAAAATAAGATAAAATGATATAAAATATAAAAAATGTTATAATTCTAAAATTTTTCTAAGGAAAAAGAAGGATTATGGAAAGTGGTGGAGAATAAATAAAATATAAACAACTGGAGGTGTAGTGAAATGCAAATCACAGACGTTAGAATTAGAAAAATTGCTACTGACGGAAAAATGAAAGCCATAGTATCTGTTACTTTCGATAATGAATTCGTAGTGCATGATATTAAAGTTATAGAAGGACAAAATGGATTATTCATTGCAATGCCAAGTAGAAAAACACCAGATGGAGAGTTTAAGGATATAGCTCATCCTATCAACACAGAAACAAGAGAGAAAATTCAAACTTCAATTTTAGAAGCTTATGAAAAAGCAAAAGTTGAAGATACAGAAAATGAATCTGTAACTGAATAATCTTGAATAATCAAAAAAAATGAAGGGATAATTTTCCCTTTATTTTTTTGCCTAATTTAAAAGTAAGCACATTGTTTCTATTGATTGATTTGTAAAAATAATTTTTTATTAATAAAAATTAGGAGGAAAGGTTGAAATGAAATGCGCTATCAAATATAATATAGTAGGTATGACTAAATTTTGTGTTAAAATTTGTAATAGTTTGTTTAAAATTTAGAATATAATATTTTAAAAATTAATAGAGGTGGTATTGTGTATAGATGTGCACTAATATTGGCAGCAGGTCAAGGCAAGAGAATTAAATCTGATATACCAAAGGTATTACATAAAGTGTGTGGTAAAGAGATGGTTAATCATGTTATTGATAACATTAGAAAAGCTGGTATAAATGATATTAATGTAATTATAGGTAAAGGTGCTGAACTTGTCAAAGAAGGAACAAAAGATAGAAATGTAACTTATTCAGTGCAAAAAGAGCAACTTGGAACAGGTGATGCAGTAAAGGCTGCCAAAGAATTCTTAAAAGGTAAAGATGGTGTAGTAGCTGTTTTTACAGGAGATTCTCCACTTACAAAAGTTGATACAATAGAAAAGTTATTTAATGAACATGAACAAAAGAAAAATTCAGCAACTCTTATGTCTGCATATGTTGATGATCCTACTGGATATGGAAGAATTGTAAGATCAGGAGACGAAGTTATAAAGATAGTAGAACATAAAGATTGTACAGAGGAAGAACTTAAAATAAACGAAATGAATGCAGGAATGTATTGTTTCAATATAAATGAGTTATTATTAGCATTAGATGAATTATCAAATAATAATGCTCAAGGAGAATATTATTTAACAGATGTTATTGGCATCTTAAAATCAAAAAATAAAAGAGTTGGTTCTTTAGTAACAGATTATGAAGATACTATAGGAGTAAATTCAAGGGCACAACTAGCAGAAGCTGAATGTATTTTAAGAAAAAGAATTAATAACAAGCATTTAGATAATGGAGTTACAATAATTGATCCTCAAAATACATACATTGGCATAGATGTTGAAATAGGAAAAGATACTATAGTATATCCAGGCAATATATTAGAAGGAAATACCAAGATAGGTTCAAATTGTATTTTATACCAAAATTCAAGAATAAAAGATAGCATAATAGAAGATGGTACAGATGTTCAATCTTCAGTTATATTAGATAGTAAAATAGGGAAAAATACTACAGTTGGTCCTTTTGCATATATTAGACCAGAAACAACAATAGGAAATAATGCTAGAATAGGTGACTTTGTAGAAATTAAAAAATCTACTATAGGAAATGGAACAAAAGTTTCTCATTTGACATATATAGGAGATGCTACAGTTGGTGAAGAATGTAACTTTGGATGTGGTACTGTAGTTGTTAATTATGATGGAAAAGTTAAAAATAAGACTATTATAGGAAATCATAGTTTTATTGGGTGTAATACTAATTTAGTATCACCAGTAGAAATTAAAGATAATACCTATATAGCAGCAGGCTCAACAATTACACAGGAAGTTCCAGAAGGCAATTTATCAATAGCTAGAGCAAAACAAAGAAATATTCCTGGTTGGGTTGAAAAAAAGGGTTTAATGAAATAATTTATATATACTAAAATTATGCCAAAAGACTAAAATTATTTTACAAAAATCGATTAAGCAATTAAATTATTGCTTAATCATTGAAAAATTTAAGGAGGTCCTTATATTTATGTTAAGTCATGGAAAAAGTATAAAGATTTTTACTGGTAATTCCAATCCTTCCTTAGCAAATGAAATTGCTGAGATTTTAGGCGTTCCAGTAGGAGATGCTACAGTATCTACATTTAGCGATGGTGAAATATCTGTTAATATTAAAGAAACTGTAAGAGGTACAGATGTATTTATAATACAATCTACTAATTCTCCAGTAAACAATAATTTAATGGAATTGTTAATTATGATAGATGCTTTTAAGAGAGCATCAGCAGGAAGAATAACAGCTGTTATACCATATTATGGTTATGCAAGACAGGATAGAAAGGCAAAATCAAGAGATCCAATTACTGCAAAATTAGTAGCAGACTTATTAACATCAGCAGGTGCAGACAGAGTTTTAACAATGGATTTGCATGCAGCACAAATCCAAGGATATTTTAATATACCAGTTGATCATTTATTAGGATCTCCAATACTTGCTGAACATTTCAAACAAAAGGGATTAGCTGATCAAGATGATGTAGTAGTAGTTTCACCAGACTTAGGTAGCGTTACAAGAGCAAGAAAATTTGCAGATAGATTAAATGCTCCAATTGCTATTATAGATAAGAGAAGACCAAAACCAAATGTTTCAGAAATTATGAATATAATTGGTGAAGTAAAAGGAAAGAGATGTATATTAATTGATGATATGATTGATACTGCAGGAACTATAACAAATGCAGCAAATGCATTAAAAGATTTAGGAGCTACTGCTGTATATGCAGGATGTACTCATGGAGTACTTTCAGGACCAGCTCTTGAAAGAATTAATAGTTCTGCCATAGAAGATTTAGCAGTTCTTAATACTATTCCTTTACCAGAAGGTGCTGATTTAAGTAAGTTTACATCAATTTCTGTTGCTCCACTATTTGCAGAAGCAATAAGAAGAATTTATGATGATGAACCTATAAGTAAATTATTTGAAGTTTAATTTACATATTAAAAAGAGAGCCTTGCTTACTTTGTGAGGCTCTTTTTTGCAATATGACTTTATAAAGGTGAATAATTTGTAACATTTCTATTAAAGTATATAAATAAAATAAAAAAAGTGTTAAATTTATATTATAGACGTTAAAAGGGGTGTAAAAAGATGGAAGGAAATTTAGGAAAGGTTCTAATAGTAGATGACGATACAAATATAGCAGAAGTAATTAACATGTATTTACAGAGCTCAGGATATGATACTAAAGTGGTAAATGATGGAAGGGCTGCTGAAGATGCTTTTGGGGAGTATAAGCCTGATTTAGTATTGCTAGATGTAATGCTACCTAATATTGACGGAGTAGATGTATTGAAATGGATTAGAAAGGAAGGCACTACACCTGTAATCATGCTTACAGCAAAAGGAGATACTTTTGACAAAGTTTTAGCATTAGAACTCGGGGCTGATGATTATGTTGTAAAACCTTTTGAACCAAAGGAGTTACTTGCTAGAGTTAAAGCTGTAATGAGAAGGTATACAGTCGATACAACAAGTAAGGAGGTATTGCATTATAGTGATTTAGTGATAGATGCAAACTCTTACAATGTTATTTATAAAGGTAAAGAAATTAAGATGCCACCAAAGGAATTTGAATTAGTATATTATTTGGCTTGCAATAAAAATAAAGTATTTACTAGAGAACAACTTTTATGTGAAGTATGGGGATATGATTACCCAGGAGATTCAAGAACTGTAGATGTTCATGTAAAAAGACTTAGAGAAAAATTAACAGGTGGGGAAAACTGGCAAATTGAAACTGTTTGGGGAGTAGGCTATAAATTTGAGGTGAGATAAAATGAAAAAAGGCAGCTTAGTTAATAAGCTTATAATTGTATTTTCAGGTATCTTAGCTGTTATTTTAATTATTCTCGCAGTAGTGCTATCATTTTGGTTTAGAACATATTTTGAAAATGAGCAAAAGGAAGAATTAAATAGTCAATGTGTAAATATTTCTTTTGTAGCAAAAACATACCTTGATTCTTCAGATAATGGTGATTTTAAAAAGTTACAAGAAACCATAACATATATTGCTAATGATTGTAATTATGATATTATAGTGGTAGATTCTAATGAATTTGCCTATGCATCATCAAATAATTATTTAGGTGATAAGGTTATAGATATTTCATTGTCTGATGATGATAAGGATACATTAAAAAAAGGTAACCCTATTCAAAATGTTAAACTTGAAAAAATTAATAGTGATAGAGGGGCCTATATAAAACCTATTATTGATGGTGATGATTATAGAGGTGCAATTATTATTTTTGCATCAGATGAAAACATTCAAAGTGCTCTTACAAGAGTTAATGAAATTATATGGATATCAGTTTTGGTAGCGGTTATATTATCTGCTATTGTTATTTCATATGTGGCTAAGAAACTTATTATAGAGCCTATAAATGAAATTAATGTTGCAGCAGAAAAGTTAGCTAAAGGTGATGTTGATAAAAAAGTTGTTATTAATTCAAAGGATGAAATAGGGGAACTTGCACAATCATTTAATATGATGGCAGAATCACTAGAAAAAGTAGATAAAAATAGAAGAGAATTTATATCTAATGTATCACATGAACTAAGATCTCCAATAACATCTATTAATGGATTTATTTCTGGAATTTTAGATGGAGTAATTCAAAAAGATAAAGAAGATTATTATTTAAAAATAGTTCATGATGAAATAAGTAGGTTATCAAGACTTGTTAATGATTTATTAGATATTTCTGCTATGGAAGCAGGAAAATTTAAGCTAAGTAAATCTGAAATGGATATAAATGCTGTTATTAAATTATGCCTTGCAAATTTAGAAGGTAAAATTGCAGGTAAGGATTTGCATGTTGAAGTTTTGCTTGAAAATAAACATCAATTTGTATTTGCCGATATGGATAGAATTATACAAGTAGTTACAAATCTTTTAGATAATGCAGTTAAATATACCGATGAAGGTGGATTTATAAAAGTCAATACAAAAGTTAAGGCTAATAAAGTTTATGTTAGTATTCTTAATAATGGAAATAAAATGTCTGAAGAACAAATAATAAGAATATGGGATAGATTTTATAAATCAGATAAGTCGCGTACTAACAAAGAAAGTACAGGGCTAGGATTGCCAATAGTTAGACTTATTTTAACGCAACATGGAGAGGATATTTGGGTTAAAAATGTAAAAGATGGGGTGGAATTTACATTTACATTAACAATTGTATGATATAGTCCGGAGGTATTCAAGTTATGAGAATAGGACATAAGTTTAATAGAAACAACAAAAACAATAACCCTAACATGAGAATAAAGATAAAAAGAAGATATAGATATTTTAAAATGCGTAATATAGTTATGATATTATGTCTTGTAACAATATCGTTAATGAGTGGTGCAATAGGAGCAGAATTTATTGTAGATAGATATCTAAAAGATATTAATATATCAAACAATGTTGTTGATCATAAGAGTTATGGAGAAAATAATAAATATTCCAATATATTATCTAAAATATCTAAATCATTAGTTACAGTGTCAAATAGTCCTGAAAATCTTCAAAAATCTCAGTATGATGATTCTAATTTTACTGGGGTAGTTGTAGATGGAAAGGGCTATATTTTGACTAATTATTCTACTATTCAATCATTTGAAAAAATATATATAAAAATACCATCGCAAGGTGCTCCTGCCATGGAAGCAGAAATAGTAGGAAAAGACATAGGTGCAGATATAGCAGTGCTTAAAATCAATTACAGCAATTTAGAACCAATTGAAATAGAGCAGGATGATGGAATTAAGATGGGAGATAGTATACTAGTTGCTGGAAATGTTTATGGAAGGGATTATGCAACTATATGCACTAGTGGTATAATAACTACTGTTGAAAAGCAGAAATTAGAAGAAGTAGAATATACTTTTTTACAAACAAATGCAATAATAAATGAATTGAATACTGGTGGCCCTATTTGTAATATGGATGGTAAACTTATAGGCTTTGCCAGCAAGAGTTTAACTGACAAGTATGATAAGCAAAATTTATTTTATGGAGTTAGTGCAATAAATATAAAAAATGTAATAAATAATATAATCGGACTTAAGTCTACCCTTGGAATAATAGGTAAGGAAATTGAGATAGATTCTTCAATTACTGGATTATATGTTGAATCGGTAATTCAAGATGGTTATGCAGCTAAAGCTGGCATAAAGTCAAGTGATATTATTATAAGCATAGATGATAAAAAAGTAAAGAATAATAGTGATTTATATGAGGCTGTTAAGGATAAAAAGGTGGGAGACAGTGTTGTTTGTGTTATACTAAGAAATAGGCAACAGATTGAAATTAATATAGATTTTTAAGTAAGGAGTTAGCGAAAATGATTCTCATAGTTGGACTTGGTAATCCAGGTCAAGAATATAGGAATACGAGACACAATATCGGTTTTAATTGTGTTAATTGTATTGCTGAAAAGTATAATATTAGTATAAATAGGGAAAAATTTAAGGGTGAATATGGTGAAGGAATTATAAAAGGTGAAAAAGTTATGATTCTTAGGCCGTTAACTTTTATGAATCTTAGTGGTGAAAGTGTAAAAGCTGTTATGGATTTTTATAAGCTTTCTAATAAGGATATAATAGTTATTTATGATGATATAAGTCTTCCTGTTGGAAGGCTTAGAATTAGAGAAAAAGGTAGTGCTGGTGGTCACAACGGCATTAAAAATATAATATTAAATTTAGGAAATGATGAATTTTCAAGGATAAAGGTTGGTGTTGGGCAACCTAAAGGAGATTTGGTAAGTCATGTATTAGGTAAATTTCCAAAAGAAGAATTTGAAATATTAGATGATGTTCTTGATACAGTTGTTTCTGCAACAGAGACAATTATTGAATCAGGAACAAAGGATGCTATGAATAAGTTTAATGGTTTTATTTCAAGTAAATCTAAAAGTTAAGGACGGTGCATAAAATGAGACTGAAGGGATTGATGGACCCCTTAATTACTAGTGATAAATTTAAATCTATACAATCAAGTATAAACAATAATAAACTTATAGAAGTTAATGGATTGTCGGAACCTGCAAAAAGTTTCCTAATAAGTAGCATATATGATGTACTAAATAAATCTATAGTAATAGTTACTCATAGTGATTTAGAAGCTAAAAATTTATATGAAGATATGAATTTATATATGAGCAATGTATACTATTTCCCAGCGAGGGAAATAGTATTTTATAATATAGATGCTATTTCAGGTGATTTGAGATGGGCTAGATTAAAGATAATTAAAGAAATATTATCAAAAAGAAAAAATATAATAGTAACATCTATAGATGCATTTGCATCAAGATATGCACCTAAAGAATTATTTAAAAAACATACAAAAGTATTAAAAGTTGGTGAGCAAATAGATTTTAGTAATCTTATAAAATTATTGGTTGAGAGTGGTTATGAACGTACAGAAATGACAGAATCAAAAGGAGAATTTTCAGTACGTGGAGGCATATTAGATGTATATCCACCAGATTCTATATATCCATATAGAATAGAATTTTTTGGAGATGAAATAGATTCAATAAGAACATTTAATGCCGAATCTCAAAGAAGTATTGATAACGTAGATAAGATCGAAATATTTCCGGCTAAAGAAGTTATAATAGATGAAAATGCAAAAATATTAGCTAAAGATAATATACAAATTGAACTTAATGAAGTTTTATCTAAATGCAAAGACAAGAATAGAAATAAGAAATTAGAAAATAATATAAGAAAAAATTTAAGTGATCTTGATGAATTTGGTACTTTTCAAATGATAGAAAGTTATTTGCCATTCTTTTATGATAAAGCAAATAGTTTTTTTGACTATTTAAGCAATTATTTTGTTATAGTAGCTGAAAAAGACAGGGCTTTTGGAAAACTTGAAAGTATATATACAGAGTTTAGCCAAAACTATTCTATGTTTTTGGAAAGAGGAGATATATTGCCCGGGCAATTAAATTTGCTCTTTAATGAACAAGAAGTTAAAGATTATTTTGAAGAAAAGACTAATGTAGTATTAACATCATTAATTTCTAATAGTGAAAATTTAAAAACTAATAATAAAGTTTCAATAGATACGAAAGAGTTAAATGGATATCAAGGGCAGCTTGAACTTCTTATTGATGATATAAAGCAAAAGAAAGAATTAGGCTATAAAACAATAATATTATCAGGAACAAGAGTTAGGGGCGAAAGACTTGTAAATACATTAAGAGAAAGAGATATTGAAAGTAGATATAATGATAAAATTGATGAGATTAAACCAAATGAAGTTGTAATAACATTTGGAAATTTGTTAAAAGGTTTTGAATGTAGTGAATTAAAGATATGTGTTATTTCAGATAAGGATGTTTTTGGTGAAGCTAAAAGAAAACTAACTAAGAACAAAAAAAGCAAGAAAAAGGGCATATCAAAAATAAAAAGTTTTGCTGAACTTAAAGTTGGAGATTACGTTGTACATGTTAATCATGGAATTGGAATATACAAAGGTATTAAGCAAATTGATGTGGCTGGACATAAGAGAGATTATTTAGATCTTGAATATGAAAAGGGAGATAAGCTTTATGTACCTGTTGACCAACTTGATATTGTACAAAAATATGTTGGAAGTGAAGGGAAAACTCCAAGAGTAAATAAACTTGGAGGTAATGAATGGAAAAAGGCTAAAGCAAAGGTTAAAAGATCAATAAATGAAATTGCCGAAGACTTAGTAAAATTATATGCTACTAGAGCTTCTATAAAAGGACATAAATTTTCAAAGGATACTCAGTGGCAGAGGCAATTTGAAGATGAATTTCCATTTGAAGAAACACCAGATCAACTTTCTTCATTAGAAGAAATAAAGAAGGATATGGAATCTACAAAAGTAATGGATAGATTATTATGTGGTGATGTTGGATATGGAAAGACAGAAGTAGCATTAAGGGCAGCTTTTAAGGCTGTTATGGAAGGAAAACAGGTAGCATTTTTAGTGCCAACTACAATTTTAGCAGAACAGCATTACAAGAATGCTAAAAAGAGATTTTCAGATTTTCCTGTTAAAATAGATATGATAAGCAGATTTAGAACTGCTAAGGATCAAAAAGAAACTCTTAAGGCTGTTAAAGAAGGAAATGTTGATATTCTTATAGGAACTCATAGATTAGTATCGAAGGATATTCAATTTAAGGATTTAGGATTGTTAATAGTAGATGAGGAACAGAGGTTTGGAGTAGCACAAAAAGAAAAAATTAAAAATTTAAAGAAGGACGTAGATGTATTAACTTTAAGTGCCACACCAATTCCAAGAACTCTTCACATGTCACTTACTGGAGTAAGAGATATATCAGTAATAGAAACACCACCAGAAGAAAGATATCCTATACAAACATATGTGGTAGAGCAAAATGACCAATTAATAAGGGATGCTATAATTCGTGAAAAATCTAGAAATGGTCAAGTTTACTTTGTATATAATAGAGTAGAAACAATAGACAAAATGGCAAATTATATAAGAGAACTTGTTCCTGAATGTACAGTATCAGTTGTTCATGGACAAATGTCTGAGAGGCAACTAGAAAAGCAGATGCTTTCATTTATGGCAAAAGAATCAGATATACTAGTATGCACAACAATTATTGAAACTGGAATGGATATTCAAAATGTTAATACAATAATAGTTAATGATGCTGATAAGATGGGACTTTCGCAATTATACCAGCTTAGAGGAAGAGTTGGAAGGTCAAATAAAATAGCATATGCATATCTTATGTATACTAAAGATAAAATACTAACAGAAATAGCCGAAAAAAGATTAAAGGCATTAAGAGATTTTACAGAACTTGGTTCTGGATTTAAAATTGCTATGAGAGATTTAGAAATAAGAGGAGCAGGTAATATGGTAGGAGCTTCTCAACATGGACATATGGCTGCAATAGGATATGATCTTTATTGCCGAATGCTTGAAGAAACTATTAAAGCTATTAAAAATAGTGATAGT
Organism: Clostridiales bacterium; assembly: GCA_012519155.1. Lineage (GTDB taxonomy): Bacteria > Bacillota > Clostridia > Clostridiales > Clostridiaceae > Clostridium. The sequence continues at coordinate 933 of JAAYQS010000094.1, read as the reverse complement.
GAAGTTAAAGAACCAATAGAAACATCTGTGGATTTAAAAATAGATGCATATATTCCATCAGATTATATAAGTGATGAGATTCAAAAAATTGAAGTTTATAAAAAAATAGCATCTATTGAAAATGAAGAAGAATATGAAGATATTAAAGAAGAACTAGAAGACAGATATTCTGTTATACCACCATCTGTATACAATTTAATGGATATTGCTTATTTGAAAAAGGATGCTCAAAAGATAGGAATTGAAGAAATTAAAGAAGATGATTTTGGAATAGCATTTAATTTTGCTGATTCTGAAGTTTATTATATTGAAAGTTTGAAAAAACTTAATAAAAAATATAAAGAACTAGTAGTGTTAAAATTTGGGAATAAACCATCTTTTACAATAAAGAAAAATAAGATTAATAACGAAAAAACACTTAATATAATTAAGGAAGTTTTAGAATATATGGTAGACTAATGTAAAATATTGCATTAAATTTTATATAATGTTTGAATTCTTAGTAAAAAGTTGTTATACTAGTATTTGTGATTAACCTATTAGTAATTAATTAACAAAGTGAGGGAAATATTAATGAATATAAAAAAATATATGTCAGTTGCATTAGTAGGAGTAATGGCACTATCAATAGCAGGGTGTAATATAATTGAAAGAACTCCAGAATCAATTGGAAAAACTGTACTTGCTAAAGTTGATGGAGATAAAATAACAAAAGCAGATTTAGATGAAGAAATGAAAGCTGTACTAGAACAATATAAGTCTTATTATGGTGATGATTATGAAAGTAATGATTCATTAAAGGACACATTAAAAGAAGCTAGACAAAATTATTTAAATTATCTAATAGAAGAAAAGGTATTATTAAAAGCAGCAGATGAATTAGGAGTTACACCATCTGATGATGATATTGATACATTTGTTCAAGAACAAATG
>JAAYQS010000093.1 GCA_012519155.1 Clostridiales bacterium | reverse complement strand
ATGAATGCTTTTAAAATCTCTTCCGTTATATACATAGTATGCAATTCCATGAACAAGCTCATGTAATGCAAATAACCCAATAAATATAACGGAAGAGATTTTAAAAGCATTCATTTTGGAACTGATGAAGAATACTTAAAACCATATTGTAAATGCTATAAATCAATTGATGTTAATAAGTTTATAATAAGTAAATTAGCTCCTATAATCATTTCTGGAGTTATACCATATATACTTTCTATAATTTTTGGAAATTTCTTTTTAATGCTTGCTAGTCTTTTGACTATTTTTTCATGTGGAGTTGATATTATACTTGTAATGGAAATAAGAAAGCATAAAGAAATAAAAAAAATAAAGGATAACGATGTTTCGTATGGCTATATGAGATTTTCTATAAACAAGGAATAAAAAGTTTTAATATACAAAGGGGTTGCTTAAACATGTCTAATATGGGAAATATAATTGAATTAAAAAAAGAAATAAATAATAAAAATATAATAATTAAATGTGAAGAATTTTTAAAGGATCAAGGTAATTGGCTTTTATCTGTATTTGAAAAGGAAGTAGCAGATAAAATATGTGATGATTTTAAGGTACAAGTAGGATTTACTATGTATATTTTTAAAGATAAAGGTGAGTTCTTTGAAGTTATTATACCAGATTATGCAAAAGATCCATTTAAGGATACAACAGATAATATTTCTATATCATTAATACTTCAATTCCAATTAAATGATACAGTAAAAAAATTAGATGTTAATTATGAAGATGTTGCATTTGATGATGAACTTTTACTTTTAACTAAAGCAAGAAATTCAGACAATATATACTTAGAAAGATATAAAGATTATAATAAAGGACAGTCAGGATGGTATATTGGAGCAATTAATATGACAGAAGATATGCCAAAGCCAGAAAAGGGCGATATTGAACATATTGCTGTTTGTGATATACTAAAATTCAGACCAGATCTTTTAAAGCTTTTATCATTACCTAAAGGATATATTATTACAATCTTACATAATGAAATAGTTGAGATTATGGATGGTGATAGTAAAATTGTGTATAAAAAATTAGAGGATTAATAATTAAGTGGCTTTTTACGCTTTGCTTAAAAGCCAATCTCCACAGGAGATAATTAAGAATTATTGTGTTTTGGCCCAAAGTATTTATGCTATTAGGTCTTATGTAAAATTTACTGTAAGCGTTGAAATATGGAGCTTGTTCACCCACATAAATATAAATTAAAATTTTTGCGACGAAGGAGCAAAAATATCCTCAATTCTTAATTATTAATTCTTAATTATTAATTAACCGAAGTTGTAAGTATAAAGAACAGAAAGTGAAATGAGGTAAATATTTGAGGCCACATTAAAAAAGGAAGGAGTAAAAATGGATAAAAGGGCACAAAGAAATAGTAAAAAGCAAAAGAAAAAAAAGAAAAATGGGTATAAAATTTTTGCATTATTTGTTTTATATGAATTCTTTTTTGGAATAATAACAGCTCCATTTGTACTTTTGTATGGTCCATTTCAAAATGCAAAATCAAGATTTGTTGGTACAGCAATGGGGTCTATGCATTATCAATGGATGGCTACTATGTTTTTATCTGATGAAAAAATAGCAGAAATATTAGGTACAGAAAGTAAAAATACAGATGAAGAAATAGATGAGAGTGCTGTTAATTTATCAAATAAGTGGGATTCTACAATAACTTATGATATTTTAGATAACAACAGTAATTTTATAGGTCATGTATTAACTGTATCAAATCCTAAAAGAATTCATATAGGATATACTTCAAAATTAAATGATGAAAATAGAGTTGGAGAAACTACATCTAAAATTGCTATGAATAATGATGCTATAGCTGCAATTAATGGTGGTGCATTTACAGATGAAGTGAATACTCAAGAATGGACAGCCAATGGTGGTACACCTTCAGGAGTTATTATTACAGATGGAAAGGTTATTTATGATGATTTAAATGGCTCATCTACAGGAATGGTAGCAATGACAAAATCAGGAAGATTAATAGTTGGAAATTATTCAGTGGATGAACTTTTTGAAAAAAATGTTACAGAAGCTGTGAGTTATCAAACACAAGTTCTTATAAATAATGGCAAGATGACATCTATAAAAGGTGATGGTGGAGAAGGAAGTGCACCTAGAACTCTCATAGGTCAAAACAAGGATGGTAATATAATACTTGCAGTGTTAGATGCTAAGCATGAAGGCTCAAGAACCGCAGCTACAATTAAGGAAGCACAGGAAGTAATGTATAAACTTGGTTGTGTAACTGCAGGAACATTAGATGGTGGTAAATCAGCAACAATGTACTATAATGAGGAAGTAGTAAACAAGCCATCATATGCATATGGCGAAAGATCTATACCTACTGCAATTATAGTTAAATAATTAAATGGAGTAGTAAATAATGAAAAAATTTAAAGTTATATTAGTATGGAGTTTGTTTTGTATTTTAATAGAATGCTTAGTACTTTTTTATTTAGATAAAATTGCTTTTAAACATTCATCTGATTTTACAGTAAAGCAAGTTAGTAGTGAAGAGGATATAAAGGATGAATATGAAGTGGATATTCCTGACGAGGCATCATCAATACAAGCATCCTTTAATGGTAGATATATATCATATTTTGAAAATGAAAGCTTTTATGTTGTAGATACAAAATCTTTAGATAAGAAAGAAGTATTTACTGATGAAGATGATAAAAATGTACTTTTTGCAAAATGGCTTCCTGATAGAAATTTGCTAGTATTAGCAGTAAAAGAAAAAAACAAAAATGGTAATGTTATTTCATTAAAAAATTATGATGCTAAAGCTAAGGAAAATAAATCAATTAAAGAAATTTGTACTTATGAAAATGGCATGAATGTTGATGATATTGCAACTACAACACTTTCAGGTGTTAGTTATGTTGGAATTAGTAGAAAAAATGATACATCATTAATTTATAGAATTGATATCAATGAAGATATGAAAAAGGTTACAACAAAAGCTAATAAAGTTGGTTCTATGGGAATTTTCCCTCATGAGGATACTCTTGTATATGAAGATAAAAAAACTAATAGATACTATAGTTATTCTAATGGTGCAACCAAAAGAATTGATTTGTCTAGTTATGGAAATGTTGCTCTTTTAGCCATGGATAATAGTGGTAATATATATATGGGGCAAATAAATAATGATGAAATAAATAATATTGTTTATGGTAAATATAATGAAAGTATTAGTAGTTGGAAAAATAGAACTTTAAAATCAGAAAAAAGGGAAAAAGATATTTTTATAAATAGTGATAAACAACTTCTTATAAATGATGAAGATAAAATAAGCAATTTAGATACTGGAAAAGAAACTGAATATGTAGGAGAACTTTTAGAAATAAAGGATAATGTTATATGCAGTAGAAAAGATAATAAGGTTTATTTAAAGAAATATAATTTTTAGGTGATTAAATGCAAATTAAAGATATTAATAATAAATTAGTTCATTGTAGTT
>JAAYQS010000092.1 GCA_012519155.1 Clostridiales bacterium | reverse complement strand
CTAAAATATCCTTATTATCTTCCATACTACTCCTTAAATAATTACTTATATTTATTAATTATTTATTATTTTCATCTATATTACATTCATAAAAAAGCTTTTTTAATAGTATTTTATACTGTAGTAATTTTTTAGGTGATAATATGAATATTTCTATAGATGCGAGAAGTATTAATATACATGCAGGTTCTGGAATTGGTACTTATACAAATAACTTAGTATCTAATTTAATACATAATACCAGTAATAAATACATGCTTTTTTGGGCAAGAGAAATAAATAATGCTTTTATAAATAAAAATACTAAGATATATCAAATATCTGATAGACATAGCACATTTTATGATAATATATATATTCCAAAATTATTAAAAGATAAAAATATAGACCTTTTTCATATCCCTCAAAATGGTATAGGCTTCCCCTTTGAAACAAAAACTGATGTTGTAGTAACAATTCATGATCTTATTCCTTATTTAATGCCAGAAACAGTTGGAAAGGGATATTTAAAAAGATTTCTTAGAGATATGCCAAGAATTATAAATGAATGTAAGGGAATTATTACAGTATCTGAATATTCAAAAAAAGATATTTTAAGATTTTTCCCTCAATTCCCAAAAGAAAAAATATATGTTACTCCACTTGCAACTAATAATACATTTATTCCATTAGATAAAGAAAAATGTAGAGAGTACTTAAAAAATTTTTTTGGAATTGACAAAAAATTTATATTATATGTAGGGGGCTTTAGCTCTCGAAAAAATGTCAAATCGCTTCTAAAGGCTTATAAAAAAATTAAAAATGACTTAAAAGAATATCATTACCTAGTATTACTAGGATCAATGAAGGATGATGGTCTTAAATTAAAAAAACTATCATATTCATTAGGAATAAATAATGATGTTATATTTACAGGGTATATATCTGATGAAACAATTCCTGTTTTTTATAATGCTGCAGAATGTTTTGCATATCCATCTCTTTATGAGGGCTTTGGGCTTCCTATTTTAGAAGCCATGTCATGTAAGACACCAGTTATAACATCAAATATAACATCAATTCCAGAAGTTACAGGTCAAAATTCAGCAATACTTATTGATCCTTTTGATTTGTCTGAACTTTCTTATTCAATTAAATCAGTTCTTAATGATGAAGTCCTTAAGTATAACCTTGCAAAAAAGGGATATGAAAAAAGCCTCCAATATTCTTGGAGGCTTACAGCCAAAAAAACTCTTGAAGCATACAACCACATAAAAAATTTTAATAATTAATTTCACTTTTTATGTTATTGTATAAATTATATTCTGGCATTTCAGGCGCCTTCTTTTCAACATTTGACATAAGCACCAATGGACTTCTTCCTAAAAAGTTTTTAGTAGTATTGTCAATTTCACCTGAACTGTAAGCAGAAATATAGCTTAAGAAAAACCTTTGTTTAGTAAGCAATTTACTGTTTAATTTATTATCACCGATATATGATATAAATTTATTTATTAATACTTCCTTTTGATTTCCATTATCAAAATATATAAAACTCTTTTTGTTTTCAATAAAAAATTTATTTGTTCCTTCTGATACACTTGGCACATAATTTGCTGTCCATTGACATTTTGCATCTATAGCAGATAATTCATTCATTGCTTCTATAGATGCAATTCTTGCAAGAAATGATCCATTTTCATTTGTGTTTAATATATTATCATTTAATAATTCTGTGTATCTTTTATTTAATTCTATTTTTATCTCTTCTGAAGATATTTCATAACCTTTAGATTTATATTCGTCCATTATTTGCATTATTAAAAGTGAAACTATATACTGTCTATCTTCTCCTACTGAATTTAATATTTTCACTTTTCCTTCACTTTTTGCATATATGTCTTTTCCAATAGAAATAACATCATCCCATGTATTAAAATCCTTATTGGAATATCCATATTGATTTAACATATCTTCCCTTAGGTATAATAAAATTGGATTACTGGTAAAAGGAATGGCTCTTGATTTGTTATCTCTTATAACAGATTGAAGATCTCTTTTAGATAAGTTACTTCCATTTTTATTTATTATAGAACTACAATCTTTCATTTTACTTTCTAAATTTTCATCTTCAATAATAGAATCAATATCTTTTGTATTAATTGCAATTAAATCTGGCAATTTATTTTTTCTAAATGATTCCATCAAATTTGCTTTATAATTGTCCTCATCCATTTTTAATATATTAATTTTACATTTTTCATTATCTTTTACAAACTCACTAGCTACCTCATTTAAGTAATCATATGTACTACTATCAGTCCAAATTGTAATATTACCCTTTAGTGCTGTTTCCTTATTATTTAAAATCACAATACTTGTAATTACTGTAGCAACTATAAGTACAGCTAAAATAACATTTTTTTTATTAAATATATCTTCTTTTTTTAATCTACTCATATTGTATTCTCCAAGTAATAATTTTTATACTTAATCTCATTATATCACAAATGATTACTATGAACATTACGTTATTTATCATAAATTGAAGGAATACTTCAAAATGAAGTATTCCTCACTATTAATATTTGCCACATCTGCAACTATCAAATTTATCTTCTTTTTCACATTCACAATTATTCTTTTTAGACTTAATTCCTATACATTTTCCTTCATAGCAACTAACATCTAATGGCATATATTTCATATCTATATTGTCTTTATAAACCTTTAACATATATTTTTTATCTGGACAAAGTGGTCCAAGTAAAAATTGACCATATTGATCTGTAAATGTGTGAGTTAATGGAACTGGTAATTTACAACAATCCACAATTTGAAGTAATTTAACAACTGCATCTGCTACAGGATTTCCATTTGCATCTAAAACAGTTCCATGGATAACTGCCCTTCTCTCCTCTGGTAACTTAATTACTGCCTCAATTTGTTGATTTTTCTTTGGACATACTGAACAAACAGCTACTTTTCCGCTCATAACTTTAACCTCCATTGTTTTACCTTTACTAATAAGGTATGTTTGTCCATTCAAATTGATACAATTTATTACTATATAAAACAAAAAGACTATAGCACTAAAAGTTTTTAGCTTTTAATGCTATAGCCTAAAGTTATTCTTTAATTACTTTCCTCTAATTGTAATTGAAGTTTAACATTCTTTTTATTTCTATAAACTACTACCTCTACAGTATCGCCTGCATTTTTCTCTGCTTTTGCATCAGTTAAATCTGTTGAAGTTTTTATATCTTTTCCATCAAATCCTATAATAACATCTCCAACTGATATACCTGCTTTTTCTGCAGCAGAACCCTGTTCTATTCCTTTAACATATAAGCCTTGTGGATATCCACTTTGCTGACTCTTTTCTTCAGTTACTTCCATAACAGTAACTCCAAGACTTAATATAGGTTTTGATAAAGTTTCAATTCTTTCTTTAGCTTCATTTATAGGAATTGAGAATCCTATACCTTCTACTGTATCTTCAACAAGTTTCATCGAATTAATACCAATTACTTGTCCTTTTGTATTAATAAGTGGGCCACCACTGTTACCAGGATTAATAGCTGTATCTGTTTGAATAACCTTCATAGTAGCACCTGAACTTGTAGTTACATTTCTATTCACAGCACTTACAATTCCTTTAGTGCATGTTTGTGCAAACTCTGTTGAAAGTGGTGTTCCTATTGCAATTACATCCTCTCCTGCATACAAAGCATCTGAATCTCCAAGTTCTGCAACTCCTGGTACTTTTGTACCATCTGCGAGTTTAACTACAGCCATATCTCTTTCTTGATCATAATTTACTACCTTTGCATCAACTTCATCACCAGTACTTAATAATACCTTAACTTGCTGACTGCCTTTTACAACATGATAATTAGTTAAAATATAACCATCTTTATTAATTATAAATCCAGATCCAATACCCTCAACTTCTTGAGAAAAGTTTCCATATTGACTAGCTTGAAGACTTGTAGTTGTAATTGTTACAACTGCAGGTGCAACCTTCTGAAATGCTTCACTTACTGATAATGAACCATCTGTAGAACTTGTAAACTCTGGTGCAGCATATGAAGATGGATCTACATTCTTAGCTGTTGATGAATTAGATTTTCCCATAAGTGTATATGTAAAAGCCCCTCCAAGAACTCCTCCACCTACAGCAATTACAAGACCTGCTGCAACTAATGCTATAACCTTTTTAAAACCATTTTTAGGCTTTGTATCATTTTCAACCTTATATGCAGCTTTAATGTTGTTATCGTTCCATGAATTATTCATACCTGAATAGTTATTTCTGTTATTCATATTGTTAAAATTATTGTTTGTACCTCTATTAAATGATTGGTTACTTCCATAATTATAATTTTGATTATTAGCATTATGATATCGATTACCATCCCTATAATTCTGGTTCATATTTACATTAGGATTAAATCCATTTGCATTTTGATTAAAATTATTATTAACATCACTTTCATTTTTCACATCGTAACTTCCACTTGCATTATTTGCATTCTCATTTAAATTATCTTTTCTATAATCTACCATAGTAATTCCTCCTCTAATTAATTTACACTATCTTTACCATTGTCTTTATTATAGAATTTCTTTATGTCAATAATATGTCATAAACCCAAAAGTTACAAACATATATTTTTAAAAAAACTTATAATATTTATATGCAATAAATATCTTATAAGCATATAATATTAGAAGTTTCTTAAATGTAACTTAAAATTTACTTATTTTCTTTTTTAGCAATTTTTTTTGCTGTTTTATGCACAGTGCTAATGGCATTATATATAGTTTCACTACTATTTGTAGATAAAAGTCCATCTGAATCTGATACTGTATAAGTATTAGTGAGTTCTTCACTTCCTAATCTAGTTAATGAAATTTCATCAGTCTTTGAAACAATAAATAAAGGCTTATCAGAAAGCATTCCATTTTCTTGTGATGACTCAGAATAATCTTTTAAATTTTTAAATTCATATTCAATTGCCTGTCTATAATTTTTTTTATTTTTTTGTATATTAAATTCTTCTAGTTCATCTTCATCTAACGCTTCTTCAAATCCATTTACTTTATAAGTCTTATTCATTTTATCTAATAAAGATGTTAGATAAAAATAACAGCCTATTGTTTCAATTTTACTTTTATTATATATATTAGTTATCTTTTTATTAAAATCTTCACCTTTTATTTTTTCCTCGTCATATGGATCTACTAACACTACTCCCTTTACAGAATCAGGATAACTCTGAACAAAATTAGTTAATATAAGACTCCCATATTCTTCTCCAACTAAAATTAAATTACCTGAAACTCCAGCTTTTCTTAAAAGTATTTTTAAATCTTCAGCTTGCTCCTTTGGAGTTCTAATAGTAGAAATATCACTAAAACCATACCCATTTCTATTATATACAAAAGTTTTTAGATTAAGTTGTTCACGAACAAGCTTTGCTGTATTATCCCATTCACAAAGATTAGCACCTGTAGCGCCTAAAAATACTACTGTATAATCTCCTTCTCCTTTTAGAGTATATTCAAGCTTTTTATTTTCAACTTTAGCATAATTTAAGTGAATTTGAATCTTTTCATTTCCTATAAAATTACTTACCTGTTGAGTTAAAAAAGCTATTACTATTATTACAAGAAACAATATTAACACATATTTAGTTTTTGTTATGTTTCTAAATTTTCCATCTTTTTTTACTTTATACAAACCGTTTGATTCTGGAATTAGATTCATTTTTGCTCCTTTATTAAATTAATACTTAATTGTTATTGTTTAATTTTAAATTTGGTACAGCATTTACATTGAAACTTGAAATTTCTCCTTTTATAAACTTAAAATACGCTGCACTGCCTATCATAGCTGCATTATCTGTACATAATACTAAGTCTGGGAAAAGAATTTCTATGTTTCTTTTACTTCCTTCTTTTATTAATTCTTCTCTTAATGTAGAATTTGCAGCAACTCCTCCTGCTATAGTTATTCTGCTTAAAGATTTTCTTTTACATGTTTCAAAAACATTATCTTTTAACACTCCTACTATTGCTTTTTGAAATGATGCAGCTATATCTGCTTTATTTATTTCTATATCTTTCATTTTACACTTGTTAATATAATTTAATACTGCTGATTTTACACCGCTAAATGAAAAATCTAATGTATCTTCATGAAAATTTGCTCTAGGAAACTTTATAGCATCTGCATTTCCTTCTTTTGATAGTTTATCTATTTTAGGTCCCCCTGGATACCCAAGTCCAATTGCTCTTGCAACTTTATCATAAGCTTCACCTGCAGCATCATCTCTTGTTTGCGCTATTATCTCATATTTTCCAAAATCCTTAACATATACTATAAATGTATGACCTCCAGATACAACTAATGACACAAATGGTGGCATTAAGTCTTTATGCTGAATATAATTTGCACTTATATGTCCTTCTATATGGTTAACGCAAACTAAAGGTTTTTTTGAAGCATATGCTAAACCTTTTGCATATTGAAGTCCTACAAGTAATGCTCCAACAAGGCCAGGACCATATGTAACTCCTATAGCATCTATATCATCTAATGTTACATCAGCTTCTTCTAATGCTCTTTTTACTACATTGTCTACAGCCTCAATATGCATCCTTGATGCTACTTCAGGTACTACACCTCCAAATTTTTTATGTGTATCTATTTGAGTAGCAATTATATTAGATAAAACATATCTTCCATCCCTTACTACCGCTGCAGAAGTTTCATCACAACTTGATTCTATTGATAAAATTAATTTACTTTCCATAATAAAATATACCTCATTTATCATTTATATATTTATTATTACAATTAAATATATAAATTTTTATGCTTTTACAAATTCCACTTATATTTAAAAGGGAATTACATTATAATTATAATAGCAATTATTTAAAAAAACATCAATTTTATTATAGTTTTTTATAATTTTATATATACTACTGGAGGAAATTCAATTATGCATTCATATGCCAAAGTAATAGTGAAAGGATCACCTATTACAAAATCAAATTTTAAACTTCACAATTCAAACGGAAGAGCTATTCTTCCTTACAATTCTGGTAAATATACTGATCGTTATGGACTATACGAACAAGAAATTGCATATATAGCAAGAGTTCAAAATCCTGACATTATTTTAGAAGAATCATTAATAGCTATATTAAAAGTATATTATAAAAGTGAAAAAAGACATCCAGATACTATAAATATTACAAAAAGTATATTTGATGGAATAGAAAAAAGCGGCCTTATTGTTAATGATGCTCAAATAACAAAAATAATAACTGAAGAATATTATGATAAAGAAAATCCAAGATTTGAACTTGAATTATTTGGTGAAAGTGAATATTCATTAAACTTTACCATATCAAAAAAAGAAAAAATTGATAAAGCTAAATTATATACTCCTATCAAGAAAAATATAAAATCAGATAATTTAATTCCAAAAGAAATTGATAAAAATATGCAATGCATAAAATCATCAACAAAAAACTGTAGTATTTGTAATAAAATAATAAAAGACTCAAATTACATGACTGCTGATAAGGGTAATACTCTTATATGCAATGATTGCTTCAAAAAACTTTTTTAGGAGATAAAAAAATGAATGATATTTTTATACTTATTGGAGATAGTTTAACTTTTGGATATGGTGTTTTTAAAAAAAAATCTTTTTCATATAAGCTTTCTAAATCTCTTAAAATTCCTGTAATTAACAAAGGCGTAAATGGTGATACTACAGCTTCAATACTTAATAGAATTTATGAAGATGTTTTTATTTCAAAACCTAAATACATATTTATAATGGCTGGAACAAATGATCTTTTATGTGGAAGAAAAGTAGAAACAATAATAGATAATATTGAAGAAATGATAGTAGAAGGCCTTAAAATAACAAAAAATATTATAATAGGCATTCCACCATGCATAATTAAATCTCTTGCATATAAATTATTTTCTCCATCAGATTTATACGATTATACTGATGAAAATTTAATAAATTTAAAAAATTCACTTGTAGATTTATGTAAAAAATATAATATAAATTACATAAATTTATACACCATTACAAAACAATATATAACAGATAATAAATTTAACAAATTAGAAAAGAACAATATATTTATTGATGGAATACATTTAAATTCCTATGGTAACGAAATAATATTTGATGAAATAATAAAATTACTACCAAAAAATATTATAAAGTAGTTTTGCTTTTTATATATTTAAGAATTTCTTTGCCTGCTTCTAGTCCATCAATTTCTTCTTTGCTTAATGCTTCTAATCCATAAATTAAATTACCACATGCAAATATTCCCGAAATATTAGTCATATAATTATTTATTTTAGGGCTTAAAGTATTATCATCTATATCTACACCTATATTTTTTAGTAGTTGAGTTTCCGGATAATAATTAACAGACATAATTAGTGAATCACAGCCTATACTTGAAAAGTTTCCATTACAGTTTATTTTAATTCCTTCAATTCTATCTCTTCCATGAATATCAGCCACTGAAGCATTTAAAATAACTGGAATATCAAAGCCTTCAATAATATCTTTAACTTCTTGATCATATTTAAATTTATCATGCTCATTTATTATTAAAGCCTTTACATTTGCTCCTTCTATAACAAGCCTTCTTGCTACAATTACAGCCCACCTGCTTCTTGCAATTACTATTGGATTTTTACCAGGTAAATAACCTTCACTATTAATAACCTTTTGAACACTACCTATAGTATATATTCCTGTATATTCATTTGATGGTATATTAACATTACCAGTAAACTTTTCCCTACATCCTGTTGCCATTAATATAGCATTTCCATGTATCTCCACAACACCTTCAGCGGAATTTGTATAATGTATATCCTTATCTTTAGTAATTTTTATCACCTCTGTATCTAATTTTATTTCTACATTATATTCTTTTAACTTATTTTCAATTATATTTGTATATTCAGGTCCTGTAACCTTAATTCCTAATAATTTTTCTCCAAATCCATTATGAATACATTGATTTAATAAGCCACCAATCATTTTCTGTCTTTCAATTATAAGTATTCTTTTTACCCCACCTTTTGCTATGGATAAGGCAGCAGTCATTCCTGATATACCACCACCAACAATAACAATGTCATAATTTTTCATATAAAAAAGCTCCTCTTTTCATTATAAACATAATCAATAAGTAAATTATATCATTTATTTCTCTAGTTTAATATATTAATTATTTCTTAAAACAGTTTACCTATTTTTAAAAAATGTTATAATATTAACAAATAAATTAAATATTCAGTGAGGTGACATAATGAATTTACTTAAAGATAAAAAATTATTAAAAGATAAATTTAAGTTGATTTTTAATAATTTTGACAAAAATTCTTTATTTAAAATTGGTCTTTTTTTAATTCCAGCAATTGGAATTGTATTTAAAGGAATTTTCCTTCAAAGTTTTCTACAAAGTAGTAATCCTTATGTCTTTGATTTTTCTACAGGATATTCAAAGGCTTCTTATTTTTTAAAATACTACTTTTCATTTGCTTTAATATTCCTAAGTTTTTCCCTTTTATTTAAATCAAAAGGTCGAATAATATATACATTTATTATTGATATAATATTTACCATACTATCATTATTTGATGTTATGTACTTTAGGGGATTTTTAACAGTACCATCAATAAGTGTACTTACCCAGACATCAAATTTAGATAATTTACAAAATGCTGTTTTATCTATGATGTCTCCATATGATATTTTTTTCTTACTTGATATAGTTATTCTTGCAATATATGTTTTCTTTACTAGAAAAGCTTATAAAGCTTCGCCAAAAAGAGCTTACAAAACTTTTGCTCTTACATTAATAATTCCATTTATATATGTTGCATATATTCCATTTAACTTATATGTATTAAACAATGAAAATGTTAAAGATGCTTATCTTTTTGATGGATATGACCCTACTAATACTACTAGATATTTTTCATCTATTGGATATCATATTATAGATGCTTACACTGTATATAGGGATTCAAAACCTTATGAATTTACGGCAGAAGATAAAGAGAATATATCTAATTACTATAACTGGAAAAATGAAGATCTTGAAAACAACGAATATTTTGGAGTAGCAAAAAATAAAAATTTAATTATCATTCAAGTAGAATCTCTTGAAAGCTTCATTATTGGTCATGAATATAATGGCAAAAAAATAACACCTGAACTTGATAATATAATTAGCAATGGTATTTACTTTCCTAATATATATGAACAAGTTAATGAGGGTACAAGCTCCGATTGTGATTTAATGATAAATACATCAATGCTACCATTAAGAAGAGGTTCTACATTCTTTAGATACCCAAATTGTAATTACAATTCATTACCTAAAATATTAGCTAACAATGGATATTCTTCATATTCATTACATCCAGATAAAGGTTCCTTCTGGAATTATTCAAATGCCCTTAAAGGTGGTATTGCTTTTGAAAACTTCTATGATTATTATTCATATAATATATCAGAAGAAATAGGTATGGGAATTAGTGATAAATCATACTTTGAAAATGTATCATCAATGATAAAAGATTTTAATAGTCCTTATTTTGTTCATACTATAACCCTTACAAATCATGGTCCATTTGACTTGCCAGAAGAAAAGCGTGAATTTAATTTAGATTCAGAACTTGGTAAAAGTGAAATGGGAGGATATATAGAATCTGTACATTATACAGATACACAAATTGGTGATTTTATTAAAAGGTTAGATGAAGAAGGAATTCTTGATAATTCTATTATTGTAATTACAGGAGATCATACAGGAGTTCATAAATATTATAACCATTCAATTGATAATCTTTCAAACAAAGAAGATTGGTTTGTATACAACAATGAACCAACAGTTTCATTTATTATTTATGATAAAAATTTAACTATTAAAGGTAAAACATTAGATACAATTGGAGGACAAATTGACATTATGCCTACACTATTATATATGCTTGGTGTAGATAAAACTGAATATGAAAATACTGCTCTTGGAAGAAACCTTTTAAATACAAATAGAAACTTTGCAATCATTACTGATGGAACAATAAAAGGTAAAGATCTTACAGAAAATGATGAATCAATTATAAGTACATCCCTTGATATATCAGATAAAATGATAAGAGGTGACTATTTCAATAATAATTAATTAAAAAGGGGCTGTGAAATAACCCCTAAATGAAAAAAGAGGATTTTTGCTCATGTAAATGAGTAAAAATCCTCTTTTTGTGATAAAATTTTTTTGCTATGAAAAATATAATCACAACTTATTCTAAACCCAAACAAGGTGTTTTGCCAATATTTATTTCGGATTTTCTTGATATTT
>JAAYQS010000091.1 GCA_012519155.1 Clostridiales bacterium | reverse complement strand
ATTCTCATAAGAATTATTTAACTTACTAGAATTAGAACTATATATATTCATAATAGTATAATACATATTAAGTTTATCATTATCATCTAAATTATTGTTATTTGTAACATTTCCTCCCAACTCCTCTAAAGAATTGCTAAGCTCATTAAAATTAATATTTGATATATCTCTAGATAATAATGTTGAAATAACACTTAAACTATCAACTTCATTTTTATCTATTTTATTATCTTTATATTCACTACTTTCCTTTATAATCTCTAAATAATCTGCAGCATAACCAGCATATATTGTTTCATTAATATCTAAAGATTTCTTAGCAATAATAAATAAAAGATTCGTATTATTATGTATTGGTGAGTATTTATTATCTACATATTTTTTTAATACATCAACTGCATTTTTTGTTTTGTCAACATAATTTTCTTCACTTGTAGGCAACATTATGTTAAATAACCTCATATATGCATCTTCTTCGTCTGGTTTTAACTCTATTGCATTTTTATAATTTTCTATAGCTTCTTCTTTTTGATTACTCTTTTCACATTCAACTGCTTTAATATAGTAAGAATCATAGCTATTTTGAATTTGTCTTTTAATATTAAAATATCCAACAAGAGTTATAATCAAAAAACAACAAAACAAACATACTAATGTACTAAAAAATATCAGTTTCTTTTTAGCTTTATTTTTATATTTTTCATTTAACTTGTCTATATTCAATAAGTCACTTTTCAATTCATTACAATTTTTATACCGCTTTTCTGGATTTATTTCTGTACATTTATTAATAATATATTCTAATCCCTCTGATAAACTAGTATCAACTTTTCTTATAGGTACAATAGCATTAGGTGGATCTTTTGGTTCAATTCCAGTAACTAAATTAAATAATGTTGTTCCTAAACTGTATATATCTGTTCTTTCATCTAAAGCTTGTCCCTTATATTGCTCAGGTGAGGCATATCCTTTTGTACCAATTTTAACAGTTGATGAAATATCGCCTCTTACACATTCTTTGGCTATTCCAAAATCTACAAGCATTATATTTCCAGACTTGGTGAGCATAAGATTAGCTGGTTTCATATCACAATAAATAATAGGGTTGCCTCTTACTTTATGAAGATAATTAAGTACATCACATATCATAACAGCCCACTTTACCACATCATTTTCTTTTTGTGGACCTTCAGCTAATACCTTTTTACTTAAAGAAATTCCATCAATAAAATCCATACATACACAATAGCTATCAACAGAATCTATCCTATCAACAATTCTAGGTATCTGAACATGATTTAATGATGCTAACAATTCAACTTCCTTTTTAAATGCATCTATATCTACATTTCTATTTTTTAATACTTGTTTAATAGCCCAATAAGATCCAAGCTTTTTATCCCTAGCTAAAAATACTGTACTCATGCCACCTTTGCCTAATTGAGCTATTATTTCATATCTATCTTTTACGATATCTCCAATATTAATCATTATAACCTATCCTTATTATAAAGTTCATTCCGATTTTTTCACATATTGCCTACAGTATAACATATTATTCAATATTTGTTAACTTATACACAAGCAAAATATGAAAAGTAAAATTTATATTTATGAAATAATATCTGAAATATCTAATTGTGCCTCTTCTTTTGTATTATATACAAGTTGCATATTATTAATCATTTCCTTATCTCCTTCTGGTAAATCTTTAAATTTAATAGAATTTCTATATACATCCTTGTCTTTATCTTCAATAAATAAATTACCCTCTTCATCACATTTAAATATTGCTAAATATCCATCATATTCTTTTATATAATACTTATTGGCTTCAGCACTATCCTTTACATCCCTCTTATATATATATTCTGACCCTGTTTCACTTTCTAATGAATATCCTAAAGTTTCAAGAGCTTCTCCTAATTTCTGTTCTGACAAATCATCATCTAAGTTTAAATCTTTTTTTAAATCAGAAAGAGACTTTTGTTTTTCTAAAATATCACCCTTAAATAGAAAAATTTTAACATTATTACTTAATATTTTGTTTTTATTATTTTGCTCTTGTAAAATATCATTTTGATTCTTTTTATACTGACTTTTAATACTTGTAACTATATAACTTGTATAAAATAATGTAAAAATCACCATTAATATCATAATAATTCTTTTTATAATAATTTTCATATTACGTACCACTCCTTTACTTATACCTCAAATTATAACCAATTATACTTTTTTATACTTATTAGTTTATTTTTATTGACAATTATCCATATTTTAATTTAAACTATAATAAGTATATATTTTT
>JAAYQS010000090.1 GCA_012519155.1 Clostridiales bacterium | reverse complement strand
TGAATTTCAAACTTATGCAGAAGCTTATAAAATAGTTAATGATTTCATGAACTTTTACAATGAAAGAAGATTACATTCAAGTTTAAGGTATATGCCGCCAAGGGAATTTTATACCCTTTATCTTGGAAAGCATCTAGAAAAAATAAGTATAAAAATATAAAGTTAAGAAAAACTTAGAATTAAATAGATTTTGTCCAATATAAAGGGGTTAATCCGAATATTTAAAAATACTTAATCCACATCCACTTTCAAGACTCATATCATTATCAAATTCCAAGGATATAGCTCTTATGCTTCGTTTATCATCTACTATTCTTCTTATAAATTCATAAATTAAATCCTGAATTTCTAAAGAGTCTAAATCAGTGAATCCATCTACATTTTTTATGTCACGATACCCTTGAATAAAGCTTATATTATGAGCAATTGTTTTATTTATGTCTTTGACATTATCTGAATACTCTAATATGTAAAAATAATTTCTTTCCATATCTGATAAAAGCTCATGCTGCCTATTAGTCTTTATTCCTTTTACTCTCGTAACCCTGCCCAGTGAAGGAAGATCCTGTATCTTAATCCATGGCTTATACTCACTTCCCATGCCAGAGCCATAGCCTTCTTTAATCATCTTCTCAATATTCAGCTTTCGTTTCCTTTTTGCCATACTTTCACCTCTTGCAACTAAAAAAAGCTAGACACTTCGTATTCAAAATGTCTAGCCTTCTAAGCTCTATATTTGTTAATACTAAACATCTAAAGTTAGTATTAACTATATATTAATTTTTAATTCAACTTTGTTTAAAAAAGTGAGACTTTATTTAAAAAGTTGAAACTTTATTTAAAATATTTAGACTTTGTTTAAAAACCACAAAAATATCTTATTTGGTTGTCAAAATTATTCTACAGTTACAGATTTTGCTAAGTTTCTTGGTTTGTCTATATCATATCCTTTTTCTTTTGCAGTATAATATGCTAAAAGCTGAAGGGCTACAGCTGCAACTATTGGTGCAACCCTATTTGATATTCTTGGAATATATATAACTTTATCAAATACAGATGGATCAAGTTTATCTCCTTCATATGCAACACCTATAACATAAGCACCTCTTGCCTTAACTTCTACTACATTACTTACCATTTTGTCCCTAAGTTGTTCTTGAGTAAGTAATGCTATAACTTTTGTGCCTTCTTCGATTAAAGCTATAGGTCCATGCTTAAGTTCACCACCTGCATATGCTTCAGAATGAATATATGTTATTTCTTTAAGTTTTAATGATCCTTCTAAAGCTAAAGAATAATCTATTCCTCTTCCTAAGAAGAATAAATCTTTTGCACTTGATATAGTTTTTGCAACTTCTTGAATTTGGCTTTCATTTTTAAGAAGATCTTCTATTTTTTCTGGTACTTCTAATAAACCTTCTATTATAAGTTCTTCAATATTTTTATCTAAAGTTCCCCTAAGTTCGCCAAAATAAAGACCTAATGCATACATTACTATAAGCTGAGTTGTATATGCCTTTGTAGATGCAACAGCAATTTCAGGTCCTGCCATAGTATATATAACATGATCAGCTTCTCTTGAAATTGTGCTTCCTACAACATTTGTAACTGCAAGAGTTTTTGCTCCCTTACGCTTACATTCTCTAAGAACTGCTAATGTATCTGCAGTTTCTCCTGATTGGCTTACTGATATAACAAGTGATTTATTAGTAACAAGCGGATCTCTATATCTAAATTCTGATGCAATATCTACTTCTACTGGAATTTTTGCATGTTTTTCTATTGTAACTTTTCCCATAAGCCCAGCATGATATGCAGTACCACAAGCTACTATAAACACTCTGTCTATTGCTTCAAGTTCTTCTTTTGTTAAAGTAAATTCATTAAAATTAATTCCATTATCTTTTGAAATTTTGCCACGCATAGTTTCTGTAATTGCTTTAGGTTGTTCATGAATTTCTTTTAACATAAATGAATCATAGCCACCCTTTTCTGCAGCATCTTGACTCCATGTTACTTTATATATATCTTTCTTAATTTCAGTTCCATCAGCATTTAATAATTTAACTCCATTTTTAGTTATTTCAACAAATTCCTTATCTTCTAATAAGTATACATCTCTTGTATGAGCTATTACAGCTGGAATATCAGATGCTATAAATGTTTCACCTTCTCCAATTCCAACTATCAATGGACTATCTTTTCTTACTGCTATTAATTTATCTGGTTCATTTCCACATATTACACCTAAAGCATAACTACCTTCAAGTTTGTCAGTTGCCTTTACAACTGCAGTAAAAAGATCACCTTCATAATAGTAATCTATTAAATTAGGCACTACTTCTGTATCTGTTTGAGATGAAAATGTATATCCTTCACCTTTAAGCCATTCTCTAAGTTCTAAATAATTTTCTATAATTCCATTATGAACTACAGTAATATCACCCTTTGAACTTTGATGTGGATGTGAATTAACATCTGATGGTTCGCCATGAGTAGCCCATCTAGTATGTCCTATACCCACTGTACCTTTAAGTGGAGTTGCCTGTAAATCCTTTTCTAAATTTTTAAGTCTACCTTTACGTTTAACTACACTAACATGATTATTTTCAACTACAGCTACACCAGCTGAATCATATCCTCTGTATTCTAATTTTGACAATCCTTCTATTAAAAATGAAGTTGCTTGCTTATTTCCAACATAACCTACTATTCCACACATATTTTTCTTCCTTCCATTTAATTATTTTTCATTATTAAAACTCACCCAAGCTACATAATTAAAATAAGGCATAATAATCCTAGAGTCTAAAAGCCTTAAAAATGAAAGTTTTAACACCTGACTGAATTTGTACTATAAATCACTTTATAGCTTTACCAGTCGTTTACGGTAGTGTGTGATACCGTGGGACATCCGCCGAAAATTTCGATACTCCCCATCCTCGTCAACTAATAAAATATATATTATTAGTTCTGGCGCTTTTTTCTTAATTTTTATTTACTTACTTTCATATACCATCTCCTTATTATACTTTACTTTATGCCATATTATTCATTCTATCATATTTTTTTTAATTGTCCATATCTAATGTTTTTTAAAAAACACCATCTATTTTTATTATTAACTTTAATATTAAGGAAAGCAATTAACATTATTGTTAAATATTATGGTATACTATTTTTTATTAAGAAAATATATCTTTAATGAGAGGTGTAATAAAATAAATGAACTCAGAAAAAATACATGCAAGATTTAGAGAAGTATTTAGTTTAAAATGGGATAATGCTTCTCCAGAAGAAATCCGTTCTTCAATATTATCAGGTTCTAAACTTCAAGGTACTAATATGTGTATATTAATTCTTGCAATATTTATAGCATCCATAGGTCTTAACATGAATTCCACAGCAGTTATTATTGGCGCCATGCTTATATCCCCACTAATGGGTGGAATAATTGCAATTGGTTATGGTATAGCTACTGATGATTTATCCTTTGCAAAACTTGCTGCCTTTAGGCTTACATTTCAAGTAACTATATGTATAGTTACCTCTGCTCTATACTTTACAATTTCACCTATATCCACAGCCCACTCTGAACTTCTTGCTAGAATAAGCCCTACAATATGGGATGTTTTAATTGCTATTTGTGGTGGTTTTGCTGGTATTATAGGTTTAACAAGAAAGGAAAAAGGTAATGTTATTCCAGGCGTTGCTATTGCTACAGCATTAATGCCACCACTTTGTACTGCAGGATACGGCCTTGCAACTCTTCAATTAAAATTTTTCTTAGGTGCATTATATTTATTCTTTATAAATGGATTTTTTATATGCTTAACTTCAATTATTGTAATGAGACTATTAAAACTTCCATGCAAAGAAATTATTAATGAAAAGGCTCGTACAAGACTTCATAGAAATATAAAAATTATTGCCATTGTTACAATAATACCAAGTGTAATATTTGCCTGGGATATTGTGATAGATAGTATGTTTGATAATAATGTTAATAACTATATAAATAATGAATTTGATTTTGAAGATACACAACTTGTTCAATATAAAGTTGATAAAGATAATAATACACTTGAAGTTGCTCTTTTAGGTAAGAGAATAGATGATAATACAATTAAAAAGCTTCAAAATGACTTATCAAATTATAATCTTTCAAATATAGAACTACATGTAACACAAACTGAAGTTTCTGATGGAATAACATCAGACGAAATAGAAAAGCTTATTGCAAAAGAAATTGATAATACTGATAATAAAGATGAACTAGAAAAATTAAAGTCAGAAAATATAGCCTATAAAGCACAGCTTTCAAAACTTGACAGCGAAAAATTTGATTATGAAAAAATAACTAAAGAATTAAAAGCCTTATACCCTCAAATAAAATCTTGCTCTATTGGTACACAGCATTCTTATGATACATCTAATAATAGTTCAAATACTGATTTAGTTTTAATTTTATCATTACCAGCTGCACTAACAGATCAAGAAAAAAATCAAATTACTTCATGGATAAAAGCATCAACTGAAACTACATATAATATTAAAATAATGGAAGAAATATCATAAAAAAATGTGCTTAACAATATTTTAAGCACATTTTTTATAATTAAACTGCTTCATCAGCCTTTTCAAACTGTGAATTATACAAGTTTGCATAAAAACCATTCTTCTTTAGAAGTTCTTCATGGTTACCTTGCTCTACAATATCCCCATCTTTCATAACAAGAATCAAATCTGCATCACGAATTGTGGATAACCTGTGTGCAATAACAAAACTTGTTCTTCCTTTCATTAAATTATCCATAGCCTTTTGAATAAGTACTTCTGTTCTTGTATCAACTGAACTTGTTGCTTCATCTAGTATAAGTATTTTAGGATCAGCAAGTATAGCTCTAGCTATTGTTAATAATTGCTTTTGACCTTGAGAAACATTACTTGCTTCTTCATTTAATACCATGTTATATCCATCAGGAAGAGTTGAAACAAAGTGATGAACATGAGCAGCTTTAGCTGCCTCTTTTACTTCTTCATCTGTAGCATCAAGTTTTCCATATTTTATGTTATCCCTTATTGTACCATTAAAAAGCCATGTATCTTGAAGTACCATACCAAACATTTCTCTAAGTTCAGATCTATTAAAATCTCTTACATCATGACCATCAATAAGTATTGCTCCTGAATTTACATCGTAAAATCTCATAAGAAGCTTTATCATAGTTGTTTTACCAGCACCTGTTGGTCCAACTATAGCTATCTTCTGACCTGATTTTACTTTTGCACTAAAATCGTTAATTATTATCTTATCTTCATTATATCCAAAGTGAACATTTTTAAACTCTACATTTCCTTCAAGCTTATCAATTTTAACTGGATTTTCTACAGTTTGATCTTCTTCCTCTTCTTCTAAAAATTCAAATACTCTTTCAGCAGCTGCTGCAGTTGATTGCATTAAATTTGCTACTTGTGCAAGCTGTGCTATAGGTTGATTAAATGTTCTTACATATTGTATAAATGATTGAATATCTCCAACTTCTATTACATCTTTAATTGCTAGGAACCCTCCAAGTATTGCAACTCCCACATATCCAAGATTTCCAACAAAAGTCATAATAGGCATCATAAGACCAGATAAAAATTGTGATTTCCAAGCTGATTTATATAATTTATCATTTGTTTCATTAAATGTCTTTATAGCATCTTCTTCACCATTAAATACTCTTACAACATTATGGCCACCAAATACTTCTTCAACTTGACCGTTAACATTTCCTAAAAATTCTTGTTGATCTTTAAAGTACTTTTGAGACTTCTTTACTACTGAACCTATAAATCCAAGAGATATAGGAAGTACTAAAAGTGCTACTACAGTCATAGAAACGCTTATTGATAACATCATTATTGTTACACCAATAATAAGGGTAACTGATGTAATAAGCTGTGATAAACTTTGATTTAAACTTTGACTTAATGTATCAATATCGTTTGTAATTCTTGATAATACTTCACCATGAGTTTTTGTATCGAAATATTTCATTGGCATTCTGTTTATCTTTTTAGATATTTCATCTCTTAAATTATATGATACCTTTTGCGCAACACCACTCATTATAAATCCTTGAATAGAAGAAAATATAAGACTTACAACATATAATGCTATTAAAGCTAAAAGAATTTTACCTATAGCTTCAAAATCAATTCCAGCACCGTCTCCAGATATTTTTGACATTAATCCTTCAAATATTTTTGTTGTTGCTTTACCTAATATTTTAGGTCCTACTATTGAAAATACTGTTCCTGCTATTGAAAATAAAATTGCAATTATCATTCCAATTTTATATTTACCAAGATAAGAAAGTAATTTTTTCATTGTTCCCTTAAAATCTTTTGCTTTTTCGCCTGCAGCCATTGCTCCAGGTCCACCACCCATTGGGCCTCTTTTTCTAGGTCTGTTTTCTTTACTCATTTTCTAGCTCCTCCTTTGAAAGTTGTGATGAAGCTATTTCCTTATAAACTTCGCAATTCTTTAAAAGTTCTTTATGGGTACCCTTTCCAACAATTTTACCTTCATCTAAAACAATTATTTGATCTGCATGTAAAATTGTACTTATTCTTTGGGCAACTATAAGTACTGTACTATTTCCAGTTTCTTTATTTAAAGCCTTTCTAAGTGCTGCATCTGTTTTAAAATCAAGAGCTGAGAAACTATCATCAAATATATAAAATTCAGGTCTTTTTACTATAGCTCTTGCAATTGAAAGTCTTTGTTTTTGACCACCAGAAACATTTGAACCACCTTGTGCTATAGGAGAATTATATTTTTCCTCTTTAGCTTCTATAAATTCAGTTGCTTGTGCAATAGAAGATGCTTTTTTTATTTCATCAATATTTGCATCTTTTCTACCATATTTTAAGTTTGATTCTATGGTACCTGAGAATAATACACCCTTTTGAGGTACATATCCTATCTTTTCTCTTAAATCATGTTGTGAAACATCCTTAACATTAACTCCATCTAATAATATTTCACCTTTTGTAACATCATAAAATCTTGGAATAAGATTAATTAATGTTGTTTTACCACTACCAGTGCTTCCTATAAATGCTGTTGTTTCTCCAGGTTTTGCAGTAAAACTAATATTAGATAATACATCTTCATCTGCCTGTGGATATCTAAATGATACATTGTTAAATTCAAGAACGCCTTTCTTAGAAGGTTCAAAATGCCTATTCTTTTCAGGATCTAATATAGTAGGTTTAGTATCTATAACTTCATCTATACGCCCTGCTGAAACTGCAGCTCTTGGAAGCATAACTGAAATCATTGATATCATTAAAAATGCCATAATAATTTGCATTGTATATTGAATAAATGCCATCATGTCCCCAACTTGCATTGTTCCTGCATCAACACTTTTTGAACCATTCCACACAATAAGTATTGCAATACCATTCATAATAAACATCATAACAGGCATCATACATGACATTACTCTATTAACAAATAAATTTACTTTTGTTAAATCCCTGTTTGCCTTGTCAAATCTTTTTTCTTCATATTTTTCTGTACTAAAAGCACGTATTACTGAAAGTCCTGTAAGTATTTCACGTGATACTAAATTTAATCTATCTACAAGATTTTGAACAATTTTAAACTTAGGCATAACTATTATGAACATGAAAGCAACTACAAGAAGTATTGCACCAACTGCAACTCCTATTATCCATGACATTGAAAGATTTGTATTAAATACTTTTATAATACCTCCAATACCTATAATAGGTGCATAAAATACTATCTTTAAAAGCATTACCATAAGAAGTTGAACTTGCTGAATATCATTAGTACTACGAGTAATTAATGATGCAGTTGAAAATTTGTCCATTTCTTCATTTGAAAATTCCATTACTCTCTTAAATACCTTACCTCTAAGGTTTTTACCAATTTTAGCTGCTACCTTTGAAGCAATAAATCCAGATAAAACTGCTGCAGCCATAGAAACAAATGCAATACCAAGCATTATGCCTCCAACTTTAAATAGATATGTTTTTTCTATTTTACCCATATCTAATCCTATTTTTTCATATTCTGACTTAACATATGAAACTGCACTTTGATCTAATATACTGTCTTGCATTTCATCAAGCTTTTCATCCATACTTTCTTTCATGCCTGACACTGCTTCCTGTGGCAAAGTTTTTAAAATATCAAAAACATCTTTATCATTATACATAGCCTGTGCTTGCTCTGGCATATTACTCAAAAGCTGAGTTTTAATTTGATCTTTCATATCTTCACTAGAATCAAATGCCATTAAAGCTACCATAGGCTTTTTCAAGATATCTTCTAACTCTTTTCTTTCATCTTCATTAATGTCTTTAATTTCATAAAGAGGTTCATCTTCAATTAAAGGATATTTTTCTTTATAATCACTTAATTTACTATCTGAAAGTTCCTCTTTATCTAAATAATCATAATTATCTAGAATTTTTTCCTTATCATCATTATCTACAAATAATAATACATTATCTAAATCACTTTTTGTAATTACGTCAGGTACTGCTTCTTCAATACCTCCCTGTTGTATTCCTACATTAACTATTTTCGATGTGTAATCAGGTAATGATAAATCACAAACTGATTGCAAAACTAAAAGCAAAATAATTAATATTACTGAAAATACAGAATCTTTTAAGTACTTTACTAACTTTAGCATTTATTATCCTCCTCTATTTTGTATATTTAATTATATTATCTCTAATTTTGCACAATAAATTGTACAATTCTTCTTTTTCCTCCTCTGTGAAATTTCTTAAATATTCATCTGTGCCTTCCTTATGAATCTCACAAAGCTTTTTTGCTAAATCTTTTCCCTTATCGGTAATAAATATTCTTGAAATTCTTAAATCCTGAACATCTTGCTCTTTTCGTAAGAATCCACTTTTCTCCATTCTTTTAATCATTACATTTACAGTAGCTGGCTTTATCATTAAAAGTTTTGCAATTTCTCTTTGACTTTGACCATCCTTTTTTAAAAGCAATGTTAAAAGAGGAGGTTGCCCTGGATAAAGACCTAATTCATCTAATTGTCTTTGATTTCTCAAAAAATGAAGTTTACCAATATGGCCAAAGATTTTCCATATGTCAGTATTATCCATATATTTTGCACCCCCTAAATTAATTAGTCGACTAATTAATATTATATACTATTATATAGTATTTGCAACTTTTTTCTAATAATTAGAATTTAAGTGCTTATTTAAACAATTTAAGCTATGCTAAATAAAAGGCATAGCTATTTTTAATATTTTTTAATAATACTTTGACAACATATTATTTGACCATTCAATTGACTTAAAATATATATCGATTAATTTTTCTTTTTTTATATTTAATACTTTAGTGTAAACATCTATTTCTTCTATGTACATTTTTTCATAAGCCTTAACAAGTCTAAGAATATATCCTATTTCATTATCTCCAGTTAATAAAGCTACTTTTAATTCTTGTTTAAGGGGCATATCATCTAATATTATTTTCATATCTTTTCCCATATATGAATCTAAATTAGAAAATAAACCTGCCATAAAGCACAAATTACTGATTTCAGGCTTAACCTCTTTAGCTATCAATTCACAAAATCTGCCTCTAATAATATTGCTACTAGTCATTTCTTCGTCATTTTTACTTTCCATTTCACTTATTCCAACTAAAGTTATCCATTTATTAAGTTCTTCTCTTCCTAATAAAACTATAGCTTGCTTTATAGATGTTATTTCCTGCACAAAGGAAAATGCTGCAGAATTTAAAAGTTTTATAAGTTTAAAACTAATTCCCACATCAGATTTTATAATATTTTCTATTTTATCTACATTAAAATTATCATTTAAAAGTTCAGTCATAACCTGAAAACATGTTTTATTTCTTAAGGCAATATCTTTTGCTGAAACTAAAATAGGTTTGCTAAAATAATAGCCTTGATAATATAAATATCTAGACTCTTCTGTAACTTCATTATAATCATCATCATTTTCTACTTTTTCAGCCAAAAACCTTGCTAATGGATTTATAAATGATATATCATCAAGAAGTTTTTTTCTTTCTTCTTTTGTTGTTTTCATAAAGTCAATTTTATATATATCTATTAATGATCCAAATTCAAGATATTTTGTATCTAAAGATACATCATCTAATGCCATTACATAACCTTGATTTTTATATTTTTTCATA
>JAAYQS010000007.1 GCA_012519155.1 Clostridiales bacterium | reverse complement strand
TCTTTGCAAAATTAATAATTTTTCTTTTAATTTCATATGTATCTGTGGTAAAATTTTTCATAGGGAAATACTCCTTTGTTTTTTGTTTAGTTATTATTTTTTGTTGCGAAAAAATTATATCAAAAAACTTAGTGTATTTCCTTATTTTTATGTAAAATTTAAGAATTTGTGGATTAAAAATCCGTAAAATTATCTATTGCGGATAATTTTACGGAAACTCAAAAATATTTATTTATTGATTATAAAAAGGAAATATGGTATGTATATAATTAGTAAATAAAAATAAGGAGAAATAAATGCAAGAATTAGTTTATAAACTTAAAAATACATTTTTAACACCTCAATTCATTAAATTTGTTTGTATTGGAACAATAAATACTTTTATAGCAACTTTCTTTTCTTCAATATATTCAATTATATTTAATCATAATATAGCATTTGGATTTGGATATATTACAGGACTATTTACTTCCTATACATTAAATAGCTTTGTTACATTTAAGGAGAAGCTGAAACTTAATAAATTTGTTAAGTTTGTTATAGCTAGCATGCCCAACTTTGTTATACAGTACATAGTTGTACTAATTGTAATTAATATTTTAGGATTACATCAAATTATAGCTTATGGTTTAGCAGCTATCATTGGAGTACCTGTTACATTTATATTAATGAAGGTATTTACTTTTAAAAAATGATTTAATTGATAAAGTGCTATTTTATGTTATACTAAAATAATGTAAAGAAAATATATATTTTGTACTATTATATATTTTAAAAAGGAGATTAACATGAAGCCAATATTATATATAGTTATTCCTTGTTATAATGAGGAAGAAGTATTACCTATTACATGTGACATGTTTTTAAACAAGATTAATGAATTAATTAAAATAGATAAAATAAGCGATGATAGCAGAATTCTTTTTGTTAATGATGGAAGTAAAGATAATACATGGAGTATAATAAACGATTTATCAAAAAAAGATGAACATTACATTGGAATATCTCAAAGCAGAAATAGAGGACATCAAAATGCTGTTCTTGCAGGGCTTATGGAAGCTAAAGATAAGTGCGATATTACAATAAGTATAGATTGCGATGGCCAGGATGATATAAATGCTATGAACGCTATGGTAGATGAATATTTAAAGGGTTCAGAGATTGTTTATGGTGTAAGAAGCAAAAGGCAAACAGATACATTCTTTAAGCGTTTTACAGCAGAAGGATTTTATAAACTTTTAAATTGGATGGGAGCTGAAGTAGTATTTAATCATGCTGATTATAGATTAGTGTCTAGCAGAGTATTACAAGAATTTAAAAACTATAAAGAAGTTAATATTTTCTTACGTGGAATGTTCCCACTTGTAGGATTTAAAAGTACTAGTGTTTATTATGAAAGACATGAAAGGATTGCAGGAGAAAGCCATTACCCATTAAGCAAAATGTTATCATTAGCTTTTGATGGAATTACAAGCCTTAGCATAAAACCTATAAGAATGATTACTGGACTTGGAACATTTATAGCGATTTTAAGCTTTATAGGAGTGATATGGTCATTTATTATGGCTATAATAGGCAAGACAGTAGCTGGATGGGCAAGTATGACAAGTATTATATGTTTCATTGGTGGAGTACAGCTTGTGTGTATGGGTGTACTAGGTGAATATATAGGCAAGATATATATGGAGGTTAAGGCAAGACCTAGATATATAATAAGTGATAGAACATATGATGATAAAAATGAGCAGTAACATTGATTCATCCCTTGTCAAGTAGGCAAGGGATGAATAACATTGTTACTGCTTATTTTTTATATAAAAAATACTATATGTTATTAATGGAATAATTAAAAAAGTACCAATAAATATATATTGTATAAATTCTAAATTCCTAAAAAATAAATATTGATCTTTTGCAAGATAAATACTTATACAAAAGATAATTATGTTATAGAGTAAAACAAATAGTGTTTTACTTTTTATTTTATCTTTTAATATAGTAATTATTCCAAATGATGATATTAAGTATTTGGCAAAAAACATACACACGCTTCTATAAATATAAAAAATTTCACCAAATTCAATAAAACTTGCAATTTGAATTTGTTGTGATTGTAAATATTCAGGATAGAAGATATTTGAACACCTTTCTGGACCAAAGAAAGTGATTAATGTAATTAGTGAAATATCAATAAGTATTATGCATAATAAAAATGCAATAGTGCTATGTTTAACTAGTGATTTTGTATTGTTTAAGTAATTAAGCATAGGAAGTGTAATCATAACAGATGAAATAGAACCTATAATAAGAAAAAAGCATTTTAATGAATTAAAAGTAAAAATGTTAATGCCTATTGGAAAAAGCTTAGTGAAATCAAGATATTTAATAATAAGTGATAAATATATAATATCACCTATAATTGATATAATACCTGTAATAATTATTATTATTAATATAGAATTAAATTTCCTTGTTAGTATGTAGCATGATGGTACAAGCATAAATAAAATACAAAACCATATGGGAGTATTCATAAAAAGATTTGTATGAATAGAACTTGCATATGTTGAAACAGATTCTACACTAGATACAAAAAGACCAAACAAAAAAGTACATAATAATGTTGTTTTTAAAAATTTAGGATAAGCTTTATTGTATATTGAAGTTATGGAAAGAGTATTGGTAGATGAAGAAATTTCCAAAACGTACAAATAGCATAATAGCATTATTATTCCAGACAATAGAGTAATAATCCATGTATTACGGCTACCTGCTGAGATAAATATTGATGAATATATTCTTAATGAAACTACCATTGTGCAAAAAATAAAAAACATAAAATGTTTTGTAGATAATTTATTCATTATAAAAACCTCCTAAATACATCAATATTAGTATTAACAAAATAAGAAATATTAAACATAAATAATGTGAATATTATTTATGTTTTTTGAAATACTATTGTTAGGTGATGCAGAATGGATAAAAAACTTGAATATATAAAGGAGACATTAAAAAATTCTTTTGATGTAAAATATAGAACTATAAACACAAAGATAGGTAAATGTACATTGGTATTTATTGATGATTTATGTGGGGTGTCATTTATTAGTGAATACATAATAACTCCATTAAAAAGCCAATATTATAATTACAATAATGTTCAAGAGGTAGTTTCAAATGTCTTAGATATAAATATAGCAGGCTATTCAAAGGATTTAGATGATGCAATTTTTCATGTATTATCTGGAGATGTAATATTAGTATTTGAAAATTTTGAAAAAATTATTTATTGTGAAGTAAAAGGAAGCGTTAGAAGAGGTATATCAATTCCAGTTACTGAATCTGTAATAAAAGGACCTAGAGAAGGTTTTAACGAACTCATAGTAGATAATGTATCTTTAATAAGAAGAAAAGTTAAAAATTCCAATTTAAAATTTGAATCTGGACGTAAAGGGAGAGATAGCAAAACAACTATAGCAATATGCTACATAGAAGGAATAGCACCAAAAACCTTAATTAATGATGTTAAGGAAAAAATAAAACATATGAATATTAAATTTATATTGGATACCAATTATATAGAAGACGAATTGAGAAAACAAAAATCAGCTTTTGATACTGTTGGGTATACAGAAAAGCCAGATGAGGTGGCGGCAAAAATATTAGAAGGTAGAGTTGCAGTATTAGTTGATGGAACACCTTTTGTAATAACTGTTCCATATTTTTTCTTAGAAAATTTTCAAGCACCAGATGATTATTATATAAATAAATATTATGCAAATTTCACACGAATTTTAAGATGGTTAGCATTTTTTCTTGCAGTATTTTCACCAGGAATATATATAGCTATTATTAATTATCATTATTCAATGCTTCCTTCATCATTTTTATTTAGGCTTGCAGTAGCAAGAGCTGGAGTTCCACTTCCAACAATAGTTGAGATAATAATAATGATGTTATCATTTCAACTTATAAAAGAAGCTGGTCTTAGATTGCCACAACCCATAGGGGGGGCTATGAGTATAGTTGCTGCATTAATATTAGGTGATGCAGTTGTTGGAGCGGGTATATCTTCTAGAATTACAATTATTGTTGTAGCTGTAAGTACATTAAGTTATTTCTTAATACCAAAGCTTTATGGAAGTATGTCTATATGGTCTATTATAATAACACTATTAAGTGCTATTTTTGGACTTCCTGGATTTTTTATTGGAAGTATACTTCTTCTTGCAAGACTTTCAGACCTTGATACTATTGGATATGCATATCTTTTCCCAATTGGAAGTTTAAAAACATATAATTTTCACGATATTTTGTTTAGGGGTGACTTAAGAAAAATATCACAGAATATTATAGTTGAGGGAGGTGAAAATAATGATAAGGAAGTTTCATAAATTTATTATCATTGTAACATGTATCATTTTTTTCACAAGTTTATTTGGATGTTTTAATTATAAAGAAATTAACAAGATTACCTTTGCAACATCTGTTATATTTGACATTGATGAATTAGATAATATTATAGTATACATTGATTGTGTTAGACCTTATAGAAGTGAAAAAGAAAGTTCTGATAAGGGAAAGCATGTAATATTTCAAAGTAAAGGAAATACTGCTTCAGAAGCTATTTCTAATATGAGTAGTTTTTCTAATAATGAACTTAATTTTACACAAGTAAGATCATATATCTTTACTGAAAATGCAGCATTAAAAGGTGTAGATAAATACATTAATTTAATTAATAATGATGCACAATTTGGCTTTAAGCCATATATGTTTGTGTATTATGGTGATATTAATGATATTGTAAAGCCAGATTCTAATGAAGCTGAGCAAGATTACTTAGGATTATATTTAGATCAACTTGAAAACATAAATAAAAAGAACATAAATAATATAAATTCAAATTTAAATGATTACATATCTCAAAGTTTTGAGGGCAGTAACAATTGTTTTATGGGCTCAATAAAGATGCAAGAAGATATTATAGAAAAGAAAATTATATTAGATGGTGGAGCATTATTTAAAAATAATAGGCTAATAGAAAAATTAAATGAAAGTGATGCTACATCATTTAATTTATTAACGAAACAAGTAAACCAAGGCATTTTTAATATTAGAAATCCTGAATATAAAGATGATTTTATTACACTTAATATATTAAAAAGTGTACCACATACAAGAGTAACTTATGATAATAATAGATTTTTAGTAAGTAAAGTTATAGATATAACATTATACATAGAAGAAATTCAAGGAAAATTAACATTAAATAATAGTAAAAAAGATTCTATAGCTTTAAATGAAAAAATAGAAATAGAAAAATCGTTAAATGATTTTTACAATAAATATAAAGAAAAGGAG